>JACPDY010000092.1 GCA_016183775.1 Bacteroidota bacterium | reverse complement strand
TCCTTATGGACATCTATACCGCAACCGGTTGTTACAACCTGTTTGAATTTTATTTCTTGCATTACGTTTCATGTTTTGCACGAAGTTAAATATTCATCCTCGGTTGGTGTGCTTCATTCTAGCTCATGACCATTTCATGAGATATATGCCCGGACGCTTCTCCAATAATTTCCAGTTGTTTAACGCAGGCAATTCGCATCATTGAATTTTGCGAAAAGGATTGAAATGAAGTGTTGTGTATGTAACTTTTTATTTCGGCTATAGCATCAGATATATGTTGTAATCGGACTTTGTCACCAAAATTATTTCGCATAAACCAGAATTTTATCCTTATCAATATATGGTTTGATGTATTTTGAAACAGCTTTTTGAGAAAGCAAGTCAACTTTTTTATGGAAAATATTTTCGAGGTCAAGTTTCATTTGGACAAACATTAAACCGATGGTTTGAGAATAGTCCAGTTCAACTAAAATGTCGATGTCACTGTTAATATCGTCTTCCTGCCTTGCAATTGAGCCAAATATATAAGCTTTAAGCACGGGCTTATCTATAAAGTACTTGCTTAACGTATGTTTAATACTTTGAATTGTCATATTGCTAAGTTACTAAAAAACTAATAATTACTCTCCGGCCTGTAAAACATAACCTTGCCTTTGGTCATGTCGGCCAATTTAAGTTCACTTATCCCGACTTTTCGGCCATGCTGACCGGTATTCTGGTGTGCGATCTGGTATTCACCTTTAGCGATCACTCTATATACAATGGCTGTATGATGAGCCATAGATTCTTTGAAGTGTCGGCCACCTTTATCGTATTTTAAAACAACATTCTCGAATTGTATCAGGTCGCCAGGGTAAATGTTGTCTTTTAGAGGATCCATTTGCTTGCCGTATTTATAGTCACCATCCCATTTGGCGTTTACTCTTGTAAGTGCTTCATTGGCCAGATCCCAGCATTCTCCACGTGCAACTTTTTTTCCTACAACACTCGTGGTATAATCAAGTATCTTTTGATTAAGCGCAGGTATTGAATTTTGGCTATAACTGAGTACTGAAGTTTGTATCAGAAAAATTGTGAGTATGTGTTTAATTTTTCTCATTTTAAATGTTGTTCAATGTTCCGGGTTCAACGTTATTATAACACTGAACTTTGAACCTTGAACCCGGAACCCTTTTTTATTTAACCAACGTCATCTCATCAACTAAATAACCGGCTCCTGCAAACTTGTCGATGATAAATAATACATAACGTATATCAACACTGATATTGCGTGCGCGGTCGGCATTAAAGTGATAATTGCTCATGGTTCCTTCCCATGCCGTATCAAAATTCAGGCCAAGCAAACGACCTTCTCCATCAAGCAACGGAGACCCCGAATTTCCACCTGTAGTATGGTTACTTGCAATAAATGCAACCGGAACATCGCCATTTTCGGCATATTGACCAAAATCTTTGGCATTGTAAAGGTCAACCAGCTTTTGAGGAACCCTGAACTCAGGGTTTGTATTATCCATCTTTTCAATAACACCGCTTAAAGTCGTTTTGTAATCATACAGGGCACCATCAAATGGTTTATATGGCGCAACAGTTCCATACGCTACACGAAGTGTTGAATTGGCATCAGGCCAGAATTTCCGGTCTTTTTGCATTTCACGCAGAGCTTTCACCCATTGGCGGTACAAAAGATCTATTTTAGTTTCAAGAGCTGAATAAGCGGGGTCGATATTTTTTTTGTAATTGTTTACAATGTCGAGCATAAGCTTAAAGCCCATATCTTTTTCAATCTTTTTGAATTGGCTTCGTTTATAGCTATTAAGGAATGAAGTAACCTTTTTTTCATTCACCAGCCATGAATTCTCAAAAACCTCTTCGGCATATTCTGTATAATCATTCTTGTATTTTTTTGCCACAAGGTCAAATGCAGGTGTGCGATGTGTTTTTGACAGATCGGAATACATTTTCAATAAAGCGGCCAGCTCTTTTTCATCGGTTGGTGCATTATAATCCTTGAAAAACCGGGTTGCGTCTTTTTTTAGATTTTCTGCTTCAGCTTTGATCTGTTCATCAGTACTACCGGCATTTTTGCTTAAAGAAACCAATGTAATGAACCTGTTGGCAAATGAAACAAGTTCAATACCCATACCGCATTCATCAAAAAGGGTCGATTCTAACTCCAGCGGATACATTTGTTCATATGCTGTTTTAAAATCAGTCAGCAGGTTTCCGTATTGGGTTTGTTTTGATGTATAGGCCCATTCCCTGAACTGTTTCTCGAGACTCTCTTTCATTGCAATTGTATTTAACAATCGCATTCCTTTATCTTCTCCCTGGAATTTTTTATAGTAATTTGAAATCCGGGCATACTTACTTGAATATTGCAATCTAACTTTGTCATTGGCTTTCATATCATTCATCCATATACCAAGTCTTTTCTCACGGATACTTATGCTGGTAGGATTTGATATTTCCGTTACCATACGAATACCGTGTGATGTGACGTATTCAAAAGTCCGGCCGGGAAAGCCGTAGGTCATTGTGAAATCACCTTTTTGATACCCTTTTAGTGAAACATTTAAAAAATTTCTAGGTTTAAATGGTTTGTTATTGGGGGAATAATCGGCCGGTTCGTTCTTTTCATTCGCGTAAATACGGAAAACCGAAAAGTCGCCCGTATGACGCGGCCACATCCAGTTGTCGGTCTCCCCGCCGAATTTTCCGATCGATTGGGGCGGGGCGCCAACAAGGCGGACATCTTTAAAGGTTTCGGTAACTACCATGTAATATTCGTTTCCATAGAAATACGGCCTTATCCTTGCACGGTACCAGGTATCTTTAACGGCATCAGCTTCAAGTGTCTTGCTGTTTTTTTCGATCAACTTGTTACGTTTCGTTTCATCCATATTATCAGTAACTCCGTTCAGCACCTGTTTGGTAACATCGTCAATACGAACTACAAAAGTGCAGGTAAGGCCGGGTGTTGGCAGTTCTTCACCTTTGTTTTTAGCCCAGAAACCATTGTCGAGGTAATTATGTTCAACGCTTGAATGCGACTGTATGCTTCCGTATCCGCAGTGGTGATTGGTTAACAGCAAGCCTTCATTAGAAACCATTTCGCCGGTACATCCGCCTCCGAATAATACAATCGCATCTTTGAGCGATGAGTTGTTTACGCTGTATATCTGGTCTGCCGTAAGCTTGCAGCCCAGTTTTTGCATTTCACCTTCATTGAGGTCTTTTAAAAACTGCGGAAGCCACATGCCTTCATCGGCAGCGAGGTTAAATGGGTTTATCAGGATAGTAAGTAATGCTGTAAGAATTGAGAACTTCTTCATAGGAGTATTGTTGTCGGTTGATAGTTGATAGTTGTTGGTTATTGAATTATAAAATCTGCAATTTATAATTTCGATTTTAATCACACTGCAACATCATATTCTCTTAATGCGTTGTTAAGTGATGTTTTCAGGTCGGTGCTTTCTTTGCGTTGTCCAATGATCAGCGCGCATTGTACATGGTAATCCCCTGCCGAAAAATTTTTGGTGTATGAGCCGGGAATAACAACCGAGCGCGGAGGAACGATACTTTTATATTCTTTCGGTTGTGCACCGGTCACGTCAATTATTTTTGTCGATTTGGTAAGTACCACATTCGCACCCAAAACGGCTTCTTTTTGTACACGCACGCCTTCAACTATAATGCAGCGTGAGCCGATGAAACACCCATCCTCAATAACCACAGGGGCAGCCTGTATGGGTTCCAGTACGCCGCCTATTCCAACACCGCCGCTGAGGTGAACATCTTTACCTATCTGCGCACAGGAACCAACGGTTGCCCATGTGTCGACCATCGTTCCGCTATCAACGTAAGCCCCGATATTGACATAGCTCGGCATCATAATTACACCTTTGGCCAGATAGGCTCCGTAACGTGCAACGGCATGAGGTACCACACGAACGCCAAGCGCGGCATAATTTCGTTTTAATTTCATTTTATCATGAAACTCAAGCGGGCCGGCCTCCAGTGTTTCCATTTGCTGGATGGGAAAGTAAAGAATAACCGCTTTCTTAATCCATTCATTTACCTGCCAATCATTGCCTTTGGGTTCAGCTACCCGCAATTTGCCTTTGTCAAGCTGTTCAATTAGCTCGCGGATAGTTTCCTGTGTTTTCGTCTCTTTTAACAATTCCCGGTTATCCCAGGCTGCTTCTATTATTTTTTGCATAAATCTTTTGACTTTTTGGGGTCATAAATATATCAAATCCCGTTTAACATTTAGCAATTAACCTTTAACTTTGTTGAATGGCCCGGATTATGGCAATTGACTATGGTACAAAGCGTGTTGGAATAGCTGTAACCGATCCGAACCAGATCATAGCCAATGGGCTTACAACCATTCATTCCAAGGATGTGATGGAGTTTTTAAAAGGGTATGTAGTGAAGGAAAACGTGGTGTGTATTGTTGTTGGAGAGCCTAAACGTATGAATAACGAGGCCAGTGATGTGGAAAGACAGATCGCTCCTTTTGTGAAAAGTCTGCAAAAGAATTTTCCAAATATCCCGATCGAGCGTATGGACGAACGTTTTACATCTAAAATGGCTTTCCAGGCAATGATAGATGGAGGTTTAAAGAAAAAGGACAGACAGAACAAAGAAACCGTTGATATGGTGAGTGCGACAATAATTTTGCAATCGTATCTTGAACATAAAGAAAATGGTAATCGGTGATCAGTTTTTGGTGATCGGTAAATGGTAAAAAGTAATAAGCCCGCCTGTCGAAGCTGATACACTTAGTGAATTCGAAATGTCGGTGTAGACAGGTAATTAGTAATTTGTAATTTTCAATTTGTAATTTGTTATGATTTTTCCAATTGTAGCCTACGGCGATCCGGTACTTAAAAAAGTGGGAGTCGATATAGATAAAGACTATCCCGGCCTGGAGCAGTTTATTGCTGACATGTTTGATACTATGTATGATGCGAGTGGAGTGGGTTTGGCGGCTCCGCAGGTTGGCAGATCCATACGCTTATTTATTATTGACCCATCGCCATTTGCAGAAGACACAGATGATGACGGAAAGCCCCTTGAAGAATATAAAGGATTGAAGGACCTGAAAAAGGTATTTATCAATGCAAAGATCCTTGAGGAAGAGGGTGAAGAATGGAAATTTAACGAGGGTTGTCTGAGTATACCCAAGATACGGGAAGATGTGCTGCGTTTACCTAAGATAAGGATACAGTATTATGACGAGCATTTTAAGAAACATATTGAAACGTACGAAGGTATTGCTGCCCGCATTATTCAGCATGAGTATGATCATATTGACGGCAAGTTGTTCGTGGACAGGATAAACCCAATGCGCAGAAAGATGCTAAAGGGCAAGCTGGATGACATTACCAAAGGTAAAGTGGATGTAGCGTATAAGATGAGGTTTCCGAAGAGGAAGTGAAGGGGGGGGATTGGTGATCAGTTATCGGTGATCGGTAATCAGTAATCGGTAATCAGTGATCAGTGATCAGTAGGTTTTATTAATTACTTTAAGTCAGATGTGTGTCATTCCGAGTGAAACGAGGAATCTGGCATTTGAGGGTAGGTGGCCAGCGCTCTGCCAGGTGTCTAACCCGTCAAAAGGCGGGTCGACATAACATGAATTTTGAAAACCATATATTAAAGATCATACCGAATACGATGATTATATGGAATTTTCAGAAAAACATTTGGTGAAAATTTGGAGCTTTCGTGCTTTGGTGGCGAAAATCCATTTGCCACTAAAGCACCAAAACACAAAAGCCCACCAAAAATTCTTATTATGAAAAAAATAATCCTTCTTGCGTTTGTCTCGTTCCTATTCGCCGCCTGCAACAACAGTAGCCCGGAAACACCTGCCACTAAAAGCCCTGCAAAGCCGGTTCGCGATACACTTGTACATACTATTGAACTATTAGAGCAGAAGCTCAAAGCACAGCAAACAATCGATTACAACCTTGGTGCAGCAATGGTAAACGCGTATATGGAATTTTTCAATAACTATCCCAAAGATGCCGCAGCGGCTGATTATCTTTTCAAGGCCGCTGAAGTTTCTATGAATGTTAAACAAAGTGAAAAGGCTATTGAGCTTTTTCAAAAAGTAAATGATGTATATCCCAATTTTGGAAAAGCTTCGTTTGCTCTGTTCCTTCAGGGTTTTATTTACGAAACGCAATTGAATGATATAACCAAAGCAAAAGGGATATACAGCCAGGTCGTTGAACAATATCCCAATACCAAAATTGCCGAAGACGCGAAGGCATCTATTGCCAACCTCGGTAAAAGTGATGAAGAGCTTATTAAGGAGTTTGAAAAGAAGAATAAGGTAAAGTGAACCAACGCTGAAGTTCCTGAAATGAAGTCTTAACCGTATTCAGGTTCCTATTTTATCTCCTGGCTTTTCAAACGGTCGCTTTGATACTTCCTGTTCCGCAGCATGTTCACATAATTCCTCCCCAGACGAATATTGTAATTTTCATATGACTTTTGTGCCCATTCAATGGCCTTATCCAGGTTTCCGTTTATTTCATTGATGATAGCCATGTTATAGCAGGCTCTTCCGGCGACTTTCCGGCTGCTGTTAGTAGTTTCTTTTTGCCATATCTCGGCAGCTCCATCCCAGTTACCTGTCCTGGCCTTGCGCTTGGCGATCTTAAAATTTGAATTGGCTTTTACATAATAATCACGGGTAACTTTTGTCCAATATGGAAGTATTCTGTCGGCGTATATGTGGCCAACCTTGTTAGCAGTTTGTTTCACGGCTTCTTTACGGCTGATCAGCGCCCCTGTTGCGGCAACTACAGTTACGCCGCGCGCGGTAAAAGTCATGTTCTGAAAAAGTGAATACTCATCGACAATTAACCTATTGCCGGGGTCATATATCCTCCAGCCTGTTTTAACTGTTGTTTCCATATTCACCTGCTGCTGAACAGACGCAATAACATCCAATGGATTTGTTGTTTTTGGCGGAATTACAATAGGGTTTATCTTCAGTTCAGTATCAAACATTTCCAATGCAAACAGCGCATCAATATTATTGGCGCGACATATGCTTTCTACCTGTTCCCATGATAATGGAGCAGCGAAGATACCAAAACCCGGCCCTTTGAGCACCGTTGAGTCCAATTGCTTTACCAGTTCAAACCGGTTGTTTTCCATCAAGGCGTCTTTTAACCCCCTGATGCTTTCGGCACTGCCTTCTTTAACCATAGCAGCAGTTTCTCCGGAAAGGATCTGGTGAATTGTGTTCAATGTCTTTGCGTCATCCGAAGGTATACTTCTGTTAAGCACTCCCACTTTCCTGATCGTATTTGGTACTGTGACAGGTGCAGGATCCATAACGCTGATGTGTACGTAGTTTGTTTTGCAAGCCGGGAAGATAAAGCCCAGTAAAATGATCGGAATAAATTTTTTCATAATTTATATATGTTTATTATCAGGAGATTGAATAAACTAACGCATAACCTCTTAATTAAGAGCCTGTTTAAATTTCATTAGATTTAATTACAAGTCGCCCCGACGGGGCTTAAAATATATTTTAACTTGTCTTTCTACAAACAGGTCGCCCCTAAAGGGTTTCAAAAATAAGTCCCAGAGGGACGACCTGTTTGTAGTAAAAATGCACTACCGAATTTTAGCCCCATCGGGGCGACCTGTTTTTTATATATATAAATTTTAAACAGGCCCTAAAATAATTATATTTGGTAGTCAAACATTGCTAATATGAAACAACTTTCAGTCTTAGGTGTCTTTGTAAGTATTACATGGATGCTATTTACTGTGATGTATCTACCTGAAGAATTATCAACATTAGCATTCATCGTTTTTATAGGCACACCTGTTTATTTTTTACTTTTTTCAATTGTTGCTATCAAAGAAAGTTTCAGAAAGAAAAGCAAGAACGACTATTTCCTTTAATAATTATTTACTCCCTGTTTTTTCAGTTTTTATAATTTCTCCGCCAGGTTTATATGTCTTCATAAATTCCTCCCAGGTCTGTTTGTTGAATAATTCTTCACCTAAAAACACCATGATAGGTTCAATGCTTTCGGGCGTTTGGTAACCGGGCACAGGCTGACTTAATAAGCCGAATTTTTCATTCAGGTAAACTGTAGTGGGGTAGGACATCTGGTTGTTCAGCAATGCCGATGCAAGCTGATGAGTGGAGCGCATCCCGTTTGGATTAGGGTTTACAAATTGAGCGCTGTCCATTCTTACGGTGTCTTTCATTTCGGCATCGAGCTTAACGGCATAAAAATATTTGTTCATCAATTTAATTACACGCTGGTCCTTGAATGTATATGCATCCATTTTCTTGCACCATCCGCACCAGTCGGTGTATACATCAATGAATATTTTTTTAGGTTTGGTTTTATTGAGGTTGTACGCTTCCTGGAAGGTGTACCACTTTATTTGTTCATCGGGTGGTGATTTTTTTTCTTCACCGACCTTGAAAGCAGTAAGTATAAGTATTAAAAATAATGCCGCGGGAATCAGTAGTTTTTTCATCAATATATTGATTTGTTAAATTCTATGTAATACAGTCATATCCAAACATTGTACCAATTCTTTACTTTGAGCATACTTAAACTCATAAAACCACTTAATTGTTACAGTTTTACTGTCGGAATTCACTTTTTTTGAAAGAATTGTAATATAACACTCAATTTCATGGTTGGGGTAAACGGGCTTCAGGAATTTCCAATTATTTACTTCAAGTCCGGCAATAACAGAGTTTCCAAAGCGCGGTATCCAGAATTTACGGTGCATGACCTGGAAAATATGAGGACCGCTGGCTATTAATCTGCCGAATAAACTTTTTTTAGCCGCCTCTTTATCAATGTGAAACTCAAGCGGGTCAAATATTCTAGCGTATTCAATGATCTCGGATTCGGTAAGGGATTGTTTGCCTAATAAAACAGGTTGGCCAGTTTCAAGTGTTTGATATGGGGTTTCTGCTTTAGTCAAAATTTGTTAAAATGAATGACTGTACGTTAGTTGTTTGTTTCGCCGGCAACCGACAATTAATAACCAACAACTACCTGATCCCATTCATCATGGTAGTCAACTTTTTACTTACCACAAATAAGCAAAGTGATGCTGCTCCGGACATGGCCACGAATACCATAAAGAAAGAATAAAGGTCATTTATTTCAAATCCTATAAAATGCGGAAATGGTTTCGAAGGATCAGGGTAAAGGCTGCTTAAGGCACCCGCGAATTTATTGGCTGCGGCGGTAGAAAGAAACCAAACGCCCATAAGCAATGATGCAAATTTCATGGGAGCAAGTTTGTTTACCATTGAAAGACCGATCGGAGAAAGGCACAATTCACCAAAAGTGTGAATAAGGTATAATGATGTTAACCAAAGTATGCTCACCTTAACACCCGGCTCCACTCCTTTAACACCGAAGGCGATCACCAGGTATCCTAGTGAAAGCAGAAATAAACCAAGCGCCTGTTTATAAGGTGATGCAGGCTCCATGTTTTTCTTGCCAAGAAACTGCCATAGGAAAGCAAAAAGAGGTGCGAAGATCACAATTGCTACAGCATTGATCGATTGAAAAAAGCTGGTTGGAATTGTTGTTCCCAAAAGATTTCTGTCAGTTTGTTCTTCGGCGAAATAGGTAAGTGATGCGCCCGCCTGCTCGAATGCAGCCCAAAAGAATATAACAAAGAAGGCTGCGATATAAATTACCCAGATCCGCTCGCGTTCGATCTTGGTGAGGGTTTTGTCGGATATAATAAATCCCGGAGCCGCAATGGTTAATGAGTAAATAAATGAACCGATAAGGTCTGTATCGAAACCCCAAAAGAAAAGTCCAAATATGGCAATCGCGACAGTTCCCCAAATACCAACCTGTGCGGGCGAAAATGCTTTTACCAGTTCTTCAGGAACATCTGTCTGAACTGATACATCGGGCCTTGCGGTTTCAGCTACCTTTGTGGAAGCATTTTCCGGTTTACCTCCAATAGCCTTGCCTTCTGGTGTTACAATATATTTATCCTTTAGATAAACAAAAAAGGCAATACTTACCAGCATGCCACAACCCGCCGCCAGAAAGCCCCATTTAAAATCAGCAGGGTTACCTGTATCGCCAAGATAACCGCAAAGCAGCGGAGCAATAAAAGCTCCAAGATTAATACCCATGTAAAAAATTGTAAAGGCCGCGTCACGTCTTTTATCACCTTCTGGATAAAGTTGTCCCACCATTGTAGAAATATTCGGTTTAAAGAATCCATTTCCTAAAATGAGAAATGTTAAACCGGTATACATGGCTATTCCGGCCGTACTCTGCTGCTCATAAATTGAGCCGCTGAAAAACATGAAAAACTGGCCAAGGGCCATAAGTAAGCCGCCAATGATGATAGATTTACGATTGCCCCAATACCTGTCGGCCATATAACCTCCGAGTAGGGGTGTTAGATAAACCAATCCTGTATAACTGCCATATATCTGTGAACCAAGCGCTTTGTCAAATAATAATGCTTTGGTCATGAAAAGCACAAACAGCGCCCGCATTCCATAGTAGCTGAAACGCTCCCACATTTCGGTTACAAATAATACATACAATCCTTTTGGGTGTCCTTCGTTTGTCGTTGCTGACATAGTTTTTCTTTTTTAGAGTCGCTAAATATATGAAAATTGTGCTTACAAATTCTCTATAATAAAATTGGTCATTTTGGTGAACAGGTTCAATCTTGTAACGGCCCCATTTATACTATGGGCTTTATCGGGATAAATGAACTGCTCGAACTGTTTGTTGGCTTTAATGAGGGCGCTGCTCATTTCAAGGGTGTTTTGTAAATGCACGTTGTCGTCGGCGCTGCCATGAACGAGCAGGTACTTACCTTTCAGCATATTTACAAAATTGATGGGGGAATTTTCATCGTATCCTCCGGGGTTCTCTTGTGGCGTTGAAAGATAACGTTCGGTATATATAGTATCATAAAAACGCCAGTTGGTAACGGGTGCAACTGCTATACCCGCTTTAAAATAATTGGCACCCTTTGTCATGCAAAGTGAACTCAGGTAACCACCAAAACTCCAACCCTGTACACCTATGCGGTCTTTATCGACATAAGCAAAACTACCCAGGAATCTGGCCGATTCGATCTGATCAATTGTTTCGAGTTTTCCTAATTGTTTGTAAGTACATTTTTTAAAATCACGTCCACGCCCTTCTGTACCCCGGTTGTCCACACAGGCTACAATATATCCCTTTTGGGTTAGGAGGGTGTGCCACAAATAGTAGCTGCCTCCCCATTCATTACTCACGTCGTTGTTGTGTGGGCCTCCATAAAATGTAAGCAAAACAGGGTATTTAATATTGGGATCAAAATCAGCGGGCTTCATCATCCATGCATTTAATTCTACATCTTCGGAAGTTTTGAACGAGAAGAATTCTTTTTTTGTTAAGTTATAGCTTTCAAGGGTTTTCTTAAGGTCTTTATTGTCTTCAATAACACGGATAAGCCTACCATCAGCGCTGTGCAGTGTAATGTTTGGAGGCGTGTTCGCGTCGCTGAATGTGTTGATGTAATAATGGAATCCGTTTCCAAAGTCGACACTGTTGGTGCCGTTATTTACTGAGAGTTTTTGTTTTTTTTCTCCATCCAGCTTAATGGAGTAAAGGCATCTTTCTGTTACGGAAGTCTCGTCAGATATATAAAACAGGGTTTGGGTAGATTCATCAACTCCTTTAAAGTCGAACACATCCCAGCTTCCTTTGGTGAGCTGTCTGATCATTTTGCCCGAAATATCATATAAATACAAGTGGTAAAAACCATCCATGTCGCTTGACCAGATAAAGCTTTTATTGTCCTTTAAGAAAGTAAGGTTATCCGATATCTCAATATATGTTTTGCTTTCCTCCGTTAAAATAATTTTTGAATGACCGGTGTATGCATTGGCGAGCAGTAGTTCCAGCTTATTTTGCAAACGGTTCATACGTAATAACGAAAGTGTGCTGTCATTGTTGGTCCATTTTATGCGGGGAATGTATTGATCGGTTTCTTTGCCAATGTCAACTGTGATTGTTGTGGCCTTTTGAAGATCATACACATGAATACTTACGACCGAATTATTTTCACCGGCTTTAGGATATTTATAACGATACACAGTAGGGTACAGGTTACCATTATACTCACTCATTTCAAACTCTTTCACGCGGCTTTCATCGAATCTGTAATAAGCGATTTTATTACCATCAGGACTCCATGCATAGGCCTGGCTGAACGAGAATTCTTCTTCGTACACCCAATCAGTGGCGCCATTAATAATGTGGTTGAATTTTCCGTCAGAGGTAATCATTGATTCAACTCCTTTAACAAGGTCTTTAATAAAGAGGTTGTTGTTGCGTACAAAGGCCACTTTGTTTCCATCGGGTGAAAAGGAGCCATACATTTGCTTCTCACCTGCGGTAACCTTGTCGAGTTTCTTTGACTTTATATCATACACATAATAATTTTCGCGGGTTGAGTGACGGTAAATTTTTTCCTCTTCAGAAGCGATAAGGATCTTGCTTTCATCATTGCTGAAAGAATAGTTATCAATTGAAACAGGAGTATAGGATCCGGCGGGAATAAGAGCAGATGAACGAACGATTGTTTTAACCTGTTTCCCCGTTTTGTATTCATATTTAACTATAAATGTTTCCAGGCCCTTTTCGTCTGTTTCCAACGAAGTATAATACTTACCATCCTTCATTGAATACAAACCATCGATCCCTGCCGGCATAAAGGTTCCTTTGGTCCATATATCTTCGAGCGTAATATCCTTCTTTTGACTGTATCCTGAAAGGCAAATTAAAAGGGTCATCAGAGGCAATATTCTGTGCATAAAAGGTATCATTTATAGGGTGAATATAGGCAAAAAGCCTGTTTTTAAGCTGAAAAATATGATGAACGGCAACATCAACGAATAACGAATCTGTACGAATTTGCGAATTGATATGGGTTTAGATTCGTAAATTCGCTTTTTATTCGTTATTCGCTGATGTTTTTCATTTTTTTCCTATATTTGCATCCCAATAAATTTTTGAACAATGAAAAAAGGTATACACCCCGAAAACTACAGATTGTGTGTTTTCAAAGACATGTCGAACGATTATGCGTTCATAACCCGTTCAGCATCTGAAACAAAAGAAACTATTAAATGGGAAGACGGAAATGAATACCCGCTTATTAAGCTGGATATTTCACACATGTCGCATCCTTTTTATACCGGCAAACTTATGTTGGTTGATACAGCAGGCCGTGTAGATAAATTCAAAAAACGTTACGAGAAGAAAGCGGCGAAATAATTTTTTTGATAATGTTATGCTATTGAAAGGCAGCTCCTCAGATTTGGGGGGCTGTTTTAGTTTTGGGACATTTGTTATTTTTATAAAGGTTGGAAGACAGAAGACCGAAGTCCGAAGTAGATAAGAGGAACAAAAGC
>JACPDY010000091.1 GCA_016183775.1 Bacteroidota bacterium | reverse complement strand
AGGTTTTATTCCGATAGGAGTAGAGCTTATAACAAAGGGGTAGGATAAAATCTTTGCCAGTGCGTTCGGGTATCCTGTCGTATCGATACTGATGGCGTTGAACCATTTCGACCGGTTAAGGATTTTTACGCCGGTTTTCGCGATGCTGTCGATGTACCATTGATTCACCGGCAGATCATCTGTTTTAACGGATATACTTTGCTTTGTTCTGCGGCTAATGGAACGGGTAGTTAAAAATGCCGAAGGTGTTACGGTAGAATAAACGCTGCCACTTTTGTCCTTAAAGCTGATCATGAATTTTGCTTTATTCTGGGCTTCAACGTAAGGAATGGCAACAACTGAAATAAAGAGTAAAAAATAATATTTTAACATGCACACCTTAAAATAGTCGTTAATTAAAATTACGGTTTTAAAAGGATAAAAGGAAATTGAATGTATACGGAGATTGTTTGTGTTTCCTTTTTCTAATAGAAAAACAGGAAACGATCTCAAAATGAAATGATAAATAAAAATTGTGCGATTGGTGACATTGAGCGAAGTCCTATTGAAGTGGGGTGTATAATTATTATTCGAGGGGGACTTGTATGAAAACGCATGGGTTGGTTACATTGAAGAGAAATGTCAGTTTATGTTCTTTTGGCTTGACCAGGTTTGCTCTTTTTATCAAAAGAAGTGTAGATTTATAAGATACGTACCAGTATTTGCAAAATGACACATCACTTACAACTGGCAAGTATTACTTACCTGCACGATAAAGAGTGCGTGAATAAGCTGATAATTGAATGACGAAATTTTGTCAGCCTACAGATGTATCACCTCACCATAGGCAGCCGCAGCCGCTTCCATAATAGCCTCCGACATTGTCGGGTGCGGGTGCACGGTTTTAATTATTTCGTGCCCGGTAGTTTCAAGCTTACGTACAGAAACAATTTCGGCGATCATTTCGGTTACATTGGCTCCGATCATGTGGGCGCCAAGGAGTTCCCCGTATTTCGCGTCGAAAATTAATTTCACAAAACCTTCGGGAGCGCCGGCCGCTTTCGCTTTGCCGCTGGCAGAGAAAGGGAATTTACCTATTTTAAGTTCGAAGCCTTTTTCTTTGGCCGCTTTTTCGGTATAACCAACGGACGCGATCTCGGGCTGGCAATACGTGCAGCCGGGAATATTATTGTAATCCAACGGCTCGGGATGGTGGCCGGCAATTTTTTCAACACAAATAATGCCTTCGGCGCTGGCAACATGTGCAAGGGCTTGTCCGCCCACACAATCACCAATAGCATAATAGCCGGGCATATTTGTCTGGTAATAGGGGTTCGTAACTATTTTTCCTTTGTCGGTAACAATGCCCACTTCTTCCAGTCCAACACCTTCGAGGTTGGCCTGTATACCTACCGCGGAAAGTACAATGTCGCACTCTATGGTTTCAACACCTTTTTTTGTTTTAACAGTTACTTTGCAGCCTGTTCCTTTTGTATCAACTGCTTCAACACTGGAGTCGGTCATAACAGTCATACCCGCTTTTTTAAATGAGCGTTCCAGTTGTTTTGATACTTCTTCATCTTCAATAGGGACAATGGCCGGCAGGAATTCAATAACAGTTACTTTGGTACCCATGGTAGCATAGAAATAAGCGAATTCAACACCTATCGCGCCTGAGCCAACAACAACAAGTGATTTAGGCTGCTGCGGCAAATTCATCGCTTCGCGGTAACCTATTATTTTTTTTCCATCCTGCGGCAGGTTGGGTAACTGGCGCGAACGTGCACCAAGTGCCATGATGATATTTTTTGCTTCGTAGGTGGTTGTTTTGCCATCAGCATCCTTCACTTCAACTTTTTTTCCGGCTTTTATTTTTCCGAACCCGGTAATTACATCAATCTTATTTTTTTTCATCAGGAACTGAACGCCTTTGCTCATGCCGTCCGCTACATCGCGTGAACGTTTAACAACAGCGTTAAAGTCGGGTTTTACCTCATTCACATTAATGCCATAATCTTTAGCATGATTCAGGTATTCAAACACCTGTGCGCTTTTTAACAATGCTTTGGTTGGTATGCAACCCCAGTTAAGACAAATGCCGCCTAAATTTTCTTTCTCTACAATAGCAGTCTTTAATCCCAGCTGTGATGCCCTGATGGCCGCAACGTACCCTCCGGGCCCGCTGCCAATTACTATTAGATCGTAGTTCATAATGTGTTTGGTTGAGTATTATAGTCTATATCGAATCAATTTTTTTTGTGGGCTTTAGTGTTTTGGTGCTTTAGGGGCAATTGGTATTTGGCCACTAAAGCACGAAAGCTCAAAATTTTCACCAAATATTGTGTTGAAAATTTCAAATAATATTATACGATATCAGATTTGTTGTTAGTCAATGTGCTTCTAAGGTTTTATTTTCCTAAGATTTTTTCCTGTTGTTCAGTTCGTCGCGGATCTGTGAAGCGCGCTCATACTGTTCATCGTCAAGCGCTTTTTTGAGTAATTCCTTCAGCTCTTCACTTGATTTTTTTCTTATATCGGTTTCTTCTTCCGGCTTTTCAGCTAACTCGGGTTCCTCAAGCGCAACTTTCTCTCCCGTAGCGGCATTTTCATCTTCAAGGATGATTCCGGCGGAAGAAAGAATGAACTCATAAGTGAAGATCGGGCACTGGAAACGAACGGCGATCGCGATAGCATCTGAAGTGCGTGTATCTATTTCGACCTCTTTTTCGCCGTTGTCACAGATCAGCTTGGCAAAGAAAATGCCTTCGACCAGGTTGTAAATAATAACTTCTTTAATGGTGACGTTGAATGCTTCGGAAAAACTTTTGAAAAGATCGTGAGTCAAAGGTCTGCTTGGAGTCATTTTTTCAAGCTCAATAGCTATAGCCTGCGCCTCGAAGCCGCCAATAATGATGGGTAATCGTCGTTTCCCTTTCGCCTCTCCTAATACCAGCGCATAGGCTCCCGACTGGGTTTGACTATATGATAAACCGACAATATCTAACTTGAGCTTCTTCATCAATAAAAAACGAATCTGTACGAATTTATGAATTGGGTAAGTTTATAATTCTTTTATTAACTACGCCATCACCGGTAAAATTAATTAATATGCCTAATTCAATTTTCAATGTTTTTAAGTACCCAAAACCTGGTCAATGTACGATTTTGAAAACTATCCTTTTTAAGTTCAACTGCAACTTTGTTATCGATTAAAAAATCCAAATGGAATTTGCCAATAATCCGTTTTTCCTTGACACTCAATGTGCTTTAAATTTTTTAACCGCTTCTAAAAGTTTTGGCACTACTTCAAAAGCATCACCTACAACGCCATAGTCGGCAGCTTTAAAAAATGGGGCTTCCGGATCAATATTTACGGCAACAATAGTTTTTGATGAACTAACTCCCGCCAAATGCTGAATAGCGCCGGATATGCCAATGGCGATATATAAGTTCGGGCCAATGGTAATGCCGGTTTGTCCTACGTGCTCGTGGTGCGGTCTCCAGCCGATATCAGCAACCGGTTTTGAGCAGGCTGTCGCGGCTCCCAGTGCATTGGCAAGATCTTCTATCATTCCCCAATTCTCAGGCCCTTTCATTCCACGGCCCGCAGAAACCACGAGTTCAGCCTCAGTTAATGCTATTTTACCTGATGTTTTTTTAACTTCTTTTACTGTTGTTCTGAAATCACTGTCTTTTATGGCCGGAGTAAATGTTTCAACAGAAGCGCTTCCATCGCCGGCAATTACACCAAACGCGTTTGGCGTGAGTGACAGCACTTTTATATCGGATGTAACAGCAACATCTGTCAACCCTTTGCCTGAAAAACATTTTTTTCGAACGGTAAAGGGAGATGTGTTTGAAGGTAAGGCTGTGGCGCCAGCTACCAATCCGGCTTTCAGCCGTGCGGCAACGCGGCCCGCAATATTTTTTCCGCTGTAGGTATGAGAAAACACAAGCACAGTTGCGGCTTCTTTTTGAGCGGCTTCGGCAATAATGCTGGTATAAGCTTGTGGAACAAGAGTGTTCAATCTATCGTTCTTCACATTCAGAACTTTAGCTGCACCGTATTTGCCAAGACTCTTCAGATCATCATCACTCACATTCCCGATAACTATTGCGGAAACGGTGGTTGATATTTTTTTTGCGATCTCGCCCGCATAAGAAACTGCTTCGAAAGTCGACTTCTTGAATTTTCCATCCCAATTTTCTGCGAATACGAGTACAGACATATAGTTGTTAGTTATTTGATGTTGGTTGTCGGTTCCTATTTGATTGTTTCAGATTGATGTTGGTCATGACAACTGACAACCAACAACATTTTCATATCACCTTAGCTTCATTATGTAACAACCCGACAAGTTCATCCATTTTATCGGGGGCTATCATTTTACAGGCCTGTTTGGCAGGAGGCAGCTCATAAAGCAAAGAGCTGGTTAGTTTAGCGTCACCCGATGGTTCAACAACCTGTAAGGGTTTTGTGCGGGCCGACATAATGCCGCGCATATTCGGAATCCGTGGTTCGCTCATGCCTTTTTGCGCGCTGGCAACAAAGGGCAGGGTTGTGGTCAGCACTTCTTTGCCGCCATCTATCTCGCGTTCAATTGTGGCTTCAGTTCCGTTAATATCGAGTTTTGTAGCTACGCTTATTGAAGGAATTTCAAGTAATTCACCCAGCATGCCTGCTACCTGTCCGCTATTGTAATCGATGGATTCGCGGCCGGTTAAAATAACATCGTATTGATTTGTTTTAACAACACCCGCTATCTGCGCAGCCACCTGGTAGGCATCAACAGGTTCGGCATTCACCCTTATCGCGTCATCGGCACCAATCGCCAAGGCTTTGCGGAGCGTAGGTTCAGTACCTGCACCGCCTACATTAATAACGGTAACCGTTCCTCCAAGGGCTTCTTTCAGCTCAAGGGCGCGTGTTAACGCTATTTCGTCGTAAGGGTTGATGACAAATTGAACTCCGGCGGTATTTAGTGCTTTTCCGTCAACAAAACTGATCTTTGTAGTGGTGTCAGGAACATTGCTGATACAAACTAAAAACTTCATAAAATGTCAATAATTGGATTAAAATAAAAGGAAGGCAAATTTAACCATTACAAATGGATTTAAAAAGGCAAATCGGCACTTTTTGTGCTTGGTTTTTGTGATAAAATCCATATTTTTGCGTGATGTCTGTATTTACTGTCAGCATTATACACTTACACTAACAAATACCCCTACAATTATCAAGAAGGAAATTAAAAAGGTAGACAAGAATGTCCTTGAATTTATGGACTACAATTCTGGCTTGCCGCATTTGGTACTGCCTGAATACGGGCGGAATATTCAACGCATGGTTGAATTTGCAATTACTGTAAAAGACCGCGCTGAGCGCAATAAAGTGGCGCAGGCCATTATAGCAGTTATGGGTCAGTTGAATCCGCATTTACGTGATGTGACTGATTTTAAACATAAGCTGTGGGATCATATTTTTATCATATCTGACTTTAAGCTGGATGTAGATTCTCCTTATCCTAAACCAACACGTGAAACATTCATCACCAAGCCCGAGCTGATAAAATATCCTTCGGGTAAAATAAAATACAAGCCTTATGGCAAGGTGCTTGAGAATATTATTAAGAAAGCCAAGGAGTATAAAGAAGGTGAAGAAAAAACGTATCTCATAGAAGTGATCGCCAATCTTCTGAAACGATCATACCTTACCTGGAACCGCGATTCGGTAAATGATGAAGTTATTTTGAAGCACCTGGAAGAATTGTCAGATGGTGAATTGAAGCTTAAAGACGCCTCCAAATTAAGTCATACCAACGATATCCTTGCCCGTAACCGTACCAAAAAATTTGGTGATAGTAGCGGTAGCGAAGGGAGTAAACACAAAGGCGGCCATCGCCACGACAATAAACACGGCAAGTTTAAACGGAATAACCCGTATAAGGGAGGGCGTTGAGTTGGTTGTCAGTTGTCAGTTGTTTGTGTCTTTGTATCCCACATACACTTATGCATTTTTTCTCCAAATTGTTAAACATCACTTGTTAATAGTTATTTCAATTTTATTGCAAAACTAATGTTGTAATATGTCATTTTTGTACAAGCCTAACAACTGACAACCAACAACTATTAACTTTTCCCCCATGGCCTCATTCGAAATAACAGGTGGTCGCGAGCTTAAAGGTGAGCTGGTGCCGCAAGGTGCAAAAAACGAAGCGCTGCAAATACTTTGCGCTGTTCTGTTAACACCCGAAAAAGTTACGATCAGTAATATTCCTGATATTGTTGATGTAAACAAGCTTATCGACCTGCTGCGTTCATTAAATGTAAAAGTTGAAAAGACAGGACATGAAGAATATACTTTCCAGGCCGATGATGTAAATACCGGTTTTTTTGAATCGCCTGATTTTAAAAAGCAAGGTTCGGCTCTGCGCGGATCTATTATGATTGTGGGTCCATTACTTACCCGCTTTGGTAAAGGTTTTATTCCGAAACCCGGGGGTGATAAAATTGGCAGAAGGCGGTTAGATACACACTTTATAGGGTTTCAAAACCTGGGGGCAAAATTTACTTATGATACAGGCACTGAGTTTTATAAAGTCGAAGCCAAACGATTGAAGGGAGCCTATATGCTGCTGGACGAAGCTTCTGTAACCGGAACAGCCAATATTGTAATGGCAGCATCAATGGCCGAAGGTACAACAACTATTTTCAATGCCGCTTGCGAGCCATACCTGCAGCAGCTTTGCAAGATGTTGAACAGTATGGGGGCTAAAATATCAGGGGTGGGTTCAAACTTACTGACTATCGAGGGTGTTGATAAACTAAAAGGCTGCAGGCACCGCATGCTTCCGGATATGATCGAAGTAGGCAGTTTTATTGGCCTTGCCGCGATGACTCAAAGTGAGATCACAATTAAGGGGGTGGGGTATGACCATCTCGGGATCATTCCCGGTGTTTTTCAGCGCCTTGGTATAAAACTGGAACGCAGGGGCGATGATATTTTTATTCCACGGCAAGAGAGTTATGAGATAGATACTTTTATAGATGGTTCAATTTTAACAGTTGCCGACGCGATATGGCCGGGTTTTACACCTGACCTATTAAGTATAGTATTGGTTACAGCCACCCAGGCAAAAGGAACAGTACTTATCCATCAAAAGATGTTTGAAAGCCGTCTGTTCTTTGTGGATAAACTTATCGACATGGGTGCACAGATCATTTTATGCGATCCGCACAGGGCAACTGTTATTGGTCTTAACCGGCATCATAAATTACGCGGAATATCAATGACCTCACCCGATATAAGAGCAGGGGTATCGCTGTTAATTGCCGCTCTTTCGGCCGAAGGGAAAAGTACTATTCATAATATTGAGCAAATTGACCGGGGTTATCAGCACATTGATACACGTTTGAAGAAACTTGGCGCGGAAATTGTAAGAAAATGAGTAGATTTATAGTTGAATTTAAAAAGCAATAAAAATGAAGCGTACAAACATAATCTTATCTGTTGCCGTCGCCGCAATATTAACTTTTGGTTTTATATATAAAACTGATGTTAAACAATCGGGTAATGCCATTGGACTTGAAAAGGGTAACTCTGCCCCTGAATTAAAATATATGAGTCCTGAGGGAAAAGATTTTTGGGCATCGTGGTGTGGTCCTTGCCGCATGGAAAATCCAAATGTGGTGGCCGCTTACAATAAGTACAAAGACAAAAAGTTCAAAGACGGAAAGGGATTTGCGATTTATAGTGTGTCGCTCGATCAGAACAAAGATGCGTGGCTGAGGGCTATTCAAAAAGATCAGCTCTCCTGGCCGGAACATGTAAGTGACCTGAAAGGTTGGTATTCCGAGGCTGCTCAAAAGTATGGTGTAAACTCTATTCCCACTAATTTTTTACTCGACGGACGTGGTGTTATTGTTGGTAAAGCGCTTCGCGGACCTGCTTTGGAAGAGGCACTGGATAAACTGTTGGCTCAATAGGCCATATTCGATTTAATATGTTGAAAAAGACAGGGTTATGCCTGTCTTTTTTATTGTTATTATGACAAATTGACTTATTATATTTGCTGGCAGGTTATTTGAAGAGTGGCGATAACACTTAAAAACATATAAGAATTTTAATGAAAATGAATACTGAAGAAAACGATAAAAATATGAATCCGTCAGAGGAAACCACCGAGCAAAAGCAGGAAGAAAGCTTACCTGAAGTGCCAAAGGATAAAGTAGCTGAGTTGGAAGAAAAGGTGGCTGAATTAAATGACAAGTATTTGCGTTTATATTCGGAATATGATAATTACCGTAAGCGTACGGCGAAGGAGAAGATCGAGTATATGATGGCCGCGGGCGAAGATGTTTATAAACTGTTACTTCCTGTTTTGGATGATTTTGAAAGGGCTATTAAAGTAAATGAAGGTATTACAGATATTGCTCCTGTGAAAGAAGGATTTGCTCTTATTTATAATAAGTTAAAGAATAATTTAGCCCAAAAGGGTTTGACTCCAATGGAACCAATGGGCCAGGTGTTTGATGCCGATCTGCATGAAGCCATTACAAATATCCCTGCCCCAGGCGATGATCTGAAAGGCAAGGTGGTTGATGTAGTAGAAAAAGGATATTCATTGAACGGGAAAGTAATACGGTTTGCAAAAGTGATTGTGGGAAGTTAAAATGCAAAAAAATAAAAAATGAGAATTATTAAAAAGACAGAAATTAAAAACAGCTTGTTGCTGGAATCTTTGGCTCAGCTAAATAATGTTAAGGACAAGCTTAATTTTTACAAGGCTAAATATGCTTCGGAGTTTAAAATATTTGAAAAAAAGGTAAAGAAATCATCAAAAGAAGATTTTGAATACTGGGATGATTATATAGAATGGAAAGCGTATGTAAATGTATTTAATGAGCTAAGTGATAAAATTAAAGACATAGAGCGTGGAAATTTTAGGGTCGCTTAGCAGGTTAAAATTTGTTAAAGCCTATGAGGTCATTGACTATGAAAAATGGTCATCAGGTTTTTATTATAAGATCAGACTAATCTTTAAAAATGATTCGGAGTTGTATGTGAAAGAGTATTTCGATAAAGGAGGAGAGCGTAATTATTCATACCATTGGCAGGACAAGAATGCTGATATGATAATCAGGTGGGATAATGCACCACATCATAAAAAATTGTTGACTTATCCACATCATAAGCACATTGAAAATAAAATATATGAAAGCACTGAAATTACTTTATCGGAAGTGTTAGAGTATATTCAGAGAACAAAATTTAAATAATAAAAAATGCCGAAACGAGATTTTTACGAAATACTTGGAGTGTCGCGCAGTGCCGGTGCTGATGAAATAAAGAAGGCATACCGCAAAATGGCTATTAAATATCACCCCGATAAAAATCAGGGTGATAAAGCGGCTGAAGAAAAATTTAAGGAAGCGGCCGAAGCATACGAAGTATTAAGCAACTCTGAGAAAAAGCAGCGTTACGACCAATTCGGACATGCCGGAATGGGTGGCGGTAATGGAGGTTTTAGCGGAGGTGGATTTAGTATGGAGGATATTTTCAGTCAGTTTGGAGATATTTTTGGCGGAGGCGGTGGAGGCTTTAGTGGTTTCGGTGGAGGTGGTGGAGGACGCAGAGTGAACAGGGGTTCTAACCTTCGGGTGAAGGTGAAGCTCAATCTTGAAGAGATCGCGAATGGTGTTGAGAAGAAAATAAAGGTCAATAAATATATTTCCTGTACTTCCTGTCATGGAACCGGCGCACACAAAGGCTCAGGCCATACAAAATGTTCAACCTGCAGGGGGAGCGGGCATGTAACCCGTGTTACCAATACCATACTCGGACAAATGCAAACCAGCAGTACTTGTCCTACATGCGGTGGCGAAGGTCAGATCATTACAGATAAATGCAAAGTTTGTTTTGGTGATGGAATAGTTAAGGCTGAAGATGTTATAACAATACAAATTCCGGCAGGCGTTGGTGATGGAATGCAGCTATCGGTCAGCGGCAAAGGAAATGCGGGGCCCCGCAGCGGTATTGCAGGCGATCTTATTGTGGTAATTGAAGAGATCGAACATGAGCAGTTGAAGCGCGACGGTGTGAATTTATTTTACGACCACTATGTAAGCTTTATTGATGCTGCTATCGGAACAAGTATTGAAGTACCTACCATTGACGGCAAAGCGAAAGTTAAAATTGAACCAGGTACGCAGAGTGGAAAAGTCTTACGCCTGAAAGGAAAAGGAATTCCTGATATAAACGGCTATGGGCGGGGCGATCTGTTGATCAACATTAATGTGTGGACACCTCAGAAACTTTCCCGGGAAGAACACCGTGCCCTTGAACAATTGCGGGAGTCTGAAAATTTTAAACCACATCCGACCGGTAATGAGAAGGGTTTTTTTGAGAGGATGAAACAGTACTTTGAGTAGAGAAAGGAGTTATTGAGTTATTAGGTTATTTAGGGGGTGTATTACACGTGATGCCTAAATAACTTAATCCCCTAATAACTTAATTACTGTTCACAATTTATAAGGTTTATGGATTTATTTACGGCTAAGAATATCTCTAAGCAATACGCCAGTCATACTGCGCTTGATGATGTGACTATTTCAATCAGCAAACAAAGTGTGTTTGGGTTGCTTGGGCCAAATGGAGCGGGTAAAACTTCGTTGATCCGCATCATGAATCAAATCACCGGTCCTGATAGCGGCGAGTTATTTTTTGAAGGTGAAAAATTAAATCAAAACCATATTTCTCAGATCGGTTATTTGCCCGAAGAGCGCGGCTTGTACAAAAAGATGGAAGTGGGGGAGCAGGCATTGTACCTCGCGCAGCTTAAAGGGATGAAGCGTGCGGAGGCGATGATAAAATTAAAAGAGTGGTTTGAGAAATTCGAGATAACGGCATGGTGGAAAAGGAAAGTGGAGGAGCTTTCGAAAGGGATGCAGCAAAAAGTGCAATTCATAGTTACTGTATTGCATGAGCCTAAGTTGTTGATACTCGATGAGCCCTTCAGCGGCTTCGATCCCATCAATGCCAACATTATTAAAAATGAGATATTGCGTTTAAAAGTGAATGGTTCAACCATATTGCTTTCTACACATAATATGGAGTCGGTGGAAGAGCTGTGCGATGAGATTGCGTTGATAAACAAATCGAAAAAAATACTGGACGGTTCTGTAAAGGATATCCGTAAAACATATCGCAGCAATACGTACGAAATAGAATTTAAAGGCAATATGCTTGGTTTTACAACTGCTATGTGGGCAGGTGCAAAGCTTTTAGATCAGCGGCAGGATGGTGAAATCAATAAGGTAAAGGTAAAATTGCTTGGAAGTAATACGCCTAACGATCTGTTGCAGGCTGTAATGCGTGCGGCGGAAATACAGGGATTACATGAAATAATTCCGACGATGAATGATATTTTTATTGCAAAAGTAGGTGAAGGAAATAGTGTTGAAGCTCAGGCCTCATTGACTGAATAGATACGGATGAACAAGACATTTCTCATAATTCAGCGTGAGTATTTGACGCGTGTAAAGAAGAAGTCATTTATAATAATGACCATATTGGGGCCATTGTTAATGTCATCACTCCTTATTGTGCCTGTATGGTTAGCCATGCGTGACCATGAAGATCCTCAGAAGATTGAAGTTGTAGACGATAGTTTTTTGTTTCGCGATAGTATCCCTCAAAGTAAAAACGTAAAATTTATTTACTCCGAAATTACAATAGATAAAGCGCAGGAAGATTTTTATCAAACCGATTTTACAGGGATATTGCACATCCCTTCAAATGTAATTACCGGCGGAGGCGCTGTGAAGTTTTATTATAAGGAGCAGCCGGGAATGGCTGTTGAAGAGTATATCAAGTCGAATATAGAGGAGATGATATATAATTTTAAACTTCAGAAGAGTAATGTAGATCTGAAGACGATAAGGAATGCGCAGACTTCCATCAATTTAATCACCGAGAAAATTACAGAGACCGGTTCTACTGAACGAACCAGTACAGGGGTGCAAATGACCATGGGATTTATTTTAGGCTTGCTTATATATATGTTCATCTTTTTATACGGTGCGCAGGTTATGCGCGGAGTTATTGAGGAAAAAACAAGCCGTATTGTTGAGGTTATCATTTCTTCTGTACGCCCCTTTCAATTGATGATGGGGAAAATAATTGGTGTAGCATTGGTAGGGTTGACTCAATTCTTGTTGTGGCTGGTTTTGACGTTTTCCATTTATACTGCTGTTCAATCTGTTTTATTTAGCGGAGTCAATAAGGAGAAGTTGCAAAAAGAAATGGTTAAGGAGGAAGTCTTTAAGCAAGGGGCTAATTTGCAGGCGCTCAAAATGGATAAGCCGGGTTTGTACGACAATAAAGCATACGAGGCATTTGATGCATTTAAGTCAATCGATTTCGTTTCCATCATAATTTGTTTCTTGTTTTATTTCCTTGTCGGATACCTGATGTATAGCGCTCTGTTTGCGGCCATTGGTGCCGCGGTTGACGCCGAAACAGATACGCAGCAATTCATGCTGCCAATAACCATTCCTTTGGTGCTTTCATTTGTGATGGCGCAAACAATCATGCAGGAGCCAAGCAGTTCGCTGGCATTTTGGTTTTCGATAATACCATTAACATCGCCGGTAATAATGATGGTTCGGTTACCATTTGGAGTTCCGATGTGGGAACTGGCATTATCGATGTCAATGCTTGTTCTCGGCTTTATTTTTACCACCTGGCTTGCCGCGCGTATTTACCGTACAGGTATTTTAATGTATGGCAAAAAGGTTTCATATAAAGAGTTGTGGAAGTGGTTATTCTACAAAGGTTAAATTGATGTATTGTTGATTTTTTCCTTTGGAATAGAATTACGTATATTTAAATTCAGCAATTTTGGCCGTTAATTACTCCGCAATTTATGCTAGTCGCTATAATAGATCTTGGTACCAATACATTCAATCTTCTTATTGCGCAGTTGCTTCCTTCTAAAGCCTACCAAATTAAATACAGTACCAAATTACCTGTTAAGCTGGGTAAGGGTGGTATCAACAAAAATCAGCTGATGCCGGAAGCTATTGAACGGGGAATAGCCGCATTGGAAGAGTACAAAGCGATCATAAAACAGTATAAGGTCGATAGAGTATATGCCTTCGGAACATCTGCAATACGTGAGGCAACGAATAGTGAGACCTTCCTGAAAAGAGCCGCCGATATCGGGATCGGGATCAAGGTAATATCTGGAGCAGAAGAGGCTGAGTATATTTATAAAGGAGTTCAGTTGGGACTGGATATAGGAAATAAACCGGCTCTGATAATTGACATTGGAGGGGGTAGTACAGAGTTTATCATTGCCGATAACAAAAGGATCTTATGGAAACATAGTTTTTTACTTGGTGTTTCGCGCTTGCTGGAAATGTTTAACCCTTCCGACCCTATTCTTCCGTCCGAGATCAATGCGATCGAGAACTATTTAAGAGATGAACTAAAGCCATTGTATTCCGCGGTCAAACAATTTCCGGTTAATGAGTTGATCGGTTCTTCGGGTTCATTTGATTCATTCGCTGAAATAATCGCGCACAGGTTTCATACACCGGATGTTTTAAATAACAAAACCGAGTATAGTTTTGATATGAATGAGGTCAGCACCATTTTCAACGAACTGATTGTCTCAAATAATGAGCAGCGTTTGAATACGAAGGGTCTTGTGCTGATGCGGGTTAATATGATAGTGCTTGCTGCTTTGTTGGTGCGTTTTGTTGTGAAGGAATTTAAACTGACACATATGCGGCTTTCGACATTCTCACTGAAGGAAGGTGTGATGGGAGAGCTGATGAAATAGGAAAAAGTTGGCAGTTGGCAATCGACAGTTGGCAATGGATAATGTTTTGCCAACTGCTAACTGCCTTTTGCCAACTTATTGTATGTTTTATAATAAAGGATAACTTTTAATACTTTAAACTAATATCTATGGCAAAGATCCTGGTAATTGACGACGAAAAAAGCATCCGCAAAACGCTTCGTGAAATTCTCGAATATGAGAAATATATTGTGGAGGAAGCGGCGGATGGAAATGAGGGACTTGCATTGGTTCAGAAGGAAAAGTTTGATGTGGTGCTGTGTGATATTAAAATGCCTAAAATGGATGGCATTGAATTGTTGGATAAAATAATTGCATTGAATAATGAAACTCCGGTGGTGATGATATCCGGGCATGGAACAATAGAAACTGCTGTGGAAGCTGTGAAGAAGGGCGCTTTTGATTTTATTGCCAAGCCACTCGATTTGAATCGCCTGTTGGTTACCATTCGCAATGCGATGGATAAATCGACATTGGTTACTGAAACGAAAGCATTAAAAAAGAAAGTAAGTAAGACGTTTGACATGGTCGGCGAGTCGGCTGCCATCGCTCAAATAAAGGAAATGATAGAAAAAGTGGCTCCGACAGAAGCACGTGTGTTGGTAACAGGGGAGAATGGATCGGGAAAGGAATTGGTTGCCCGCTGGATCCATGCTAAAAGCAATCGTTCGAACGGTCCCATGATAGAAGTAAATTGCGCGGCCATTCCTTCTGAATTAATTGAAAGTGAATTATTCGGACATGAAAAAGGTGCTTTTACTTCAGCAGTGAACCAGCGTAAAGGAAAGTTTGAACAAGCTGAGGGTGGTACCTTATTTTTGGATGAGATTGGTGATATGAGTTTGTCGGCCCAGGCTAAAGTTTTGCGTGCTTTACAGGAAAATAAAATAACAAGGGTAGGAGGGGAGAAGGAGTTGAAAGTAAACGTGCGTATTATAGCCGCCACCAACAAAGACATTAAAAAGGAAATTGAAAAAGGAAATTTTCGTGAGGATCTGTACCACCGTTTAAGTGTTATTCTTATTCGTGTACCTTCATTGAACGAACGTAAGGATGATATTCCATTGCTTGCCGATCATTTTGTGAAACTTATTTGTGATGATTATGGTATGCCTGTTAAAACCTTTTCAAAAGAGGCGATTAAAGAACTTCAAAAAATAAACTGGACCGGAAATATACGTGAGTTCAGAAATGTAATCGAACGGTTAATCATACTTTGCGGAAAAACCATTACCGATAAGGATGTTAATGCTTATGCGAGGCCGATTAATGGGTAGATGGGTATAATTACCGAAAGGACTGAATATTTTGAGCAGAGATTCAACCCTTTCAGGGTTGTACGACGAAGCATTTTGTAGTCCTCCGATTTCATCGGAGGTTATTCATGTTGAAGCCTGAAAGGCTTCAAGTTTAATTTTAAATTCACGAGAAATAAAATTCTAAAGGGTAGCATTCAGCAAATTTCCCGACTCAACCAGTTTTTGAAGGTGCGGAACATAAACAACTTGTTTCAAAAGTTCAACATGTCCTACATGGTGGCAATCGCTTCCTAAAAAGCGAACTAGTTGCTTATCAATGAGCATTTCAGCTATTTTCCTGGTTTGAGGGCCATAATAGCCGGTAAGCGAGTTTATATTTAATTGCAGGAATATCCCTTTATCAGATAAGGTTTGGAATACATTTTTGTTGTTGAACCAGAATGGGTAACGTTCAGGATGCGCCAAAACTACTTTGTAGTCTGATGTCTGTAGCTTAAAAAGGATACGATCCAGGTTGTCCGGTTCATTTATATACGAAATTTCTACCAGCACATAGTTATTGCCAAAGGTCAGTAGCCTTTCGTTACCTATTTTTTGTTCAAAGTCATAATCAATATAGTATTCAGCTGCGGCTTCCATTTCAATTGGCATTCCTTCAACCTTTAACTGGTGTTTTACTTTTTGGAGACCGTCTAAAATATTTTCCGGCGTGTTGCGGTAAAAATCACCCATTATATGCGGGGTGGTAATTATTTTTTTATACCCCTGGTTGTAAAAATGCCGGATCATTTCAATTGAATTTTCGACAGATTTTGAGCCGTCGTCGATCGCGGGAATGAAGTGTGAATGCACATCACAGCGCAATACAGATAAGTCGACCGGCTCGCTTAATTTATTTGAAGAAAATAGTTTTTTTAAAAAGGACACGGTTATTTAGAGATAGGTTGATAACCAAAGTATTTACTGAACCAGTTAAGCGTAATTTTTAATCCTTCCTGCATTTTAATTTTCGGCTCGTATCCGATAAGGCGCTTTGCTTTGGAAATATCTGCAAGCGAATTACGGACATCGCCCACGCGATCTTCACGGTGAATTGCATTTACATTCGCGCCGGATAATTCCTTTAAAATATTAAAAAGTATGTTCACGGATATTTTTTCACCGACCGCGATGTTGTATACTTGTCCCAATGCATCTTTATTTGAGGTGAACATTGCTTTGATATTTGCCTGCACCGCGTTTTCAACAAAAGTGAAATCACGGCTTTGTTCTCCGTCTCCATTGATGTAGGGAGATTGGTTTTTAAGTAAAGCATCCATGAACAAGGGTATCGCGGCGGCATATTCCCCTTTGGGATTTTGTCTTGGACCAAAAATATTAAAATAGCGAAGACCAATAATTTGCATATTGTAATTGAGTGCGAACACATTGCCATAAAGTTCGTTTGTCCGCTTTGAAACAGCATAAGGCGATAAAGCATTTCCGATATTCTCTTCTATTTTAGGTGTCTGCTTGCTATCGCCATAAACAGAGGAAGAGCTTGCATATACAAATCGTTTAATTCCTTTATCGCGCGCAGCTACCAGCATATTTAAGAAACCATTAACATTTACTTCATTAGTAGCTAAAGGATTTTTTATAGATCTTGGAACAGAGCCAAGCGCGGCTTGATGAAATAGATAATTAATTCCTTCACAGGCTTTGGAGCAATCATCGGGGTTGCAAATATCACCCTTGATAAATTTGAAATTTAGTGAACCTGTATATGGTTTTATGTTGTCTTCAAAGCCTGTTGAAAGGTTATCGAGCACAACCACTTTTCCGGCATTGTATTTTAAAAGGTATTCAACAATGTTGGAGCCTATAAAACCCGCTCCGCCTGTAACAAGAAAGCTATTTTTGGAAATATCATTAGTATGAAATGGTGTTTTATACATTTTTATCTTTGCGCATATTGCTTTTCGTAGTACTGTTTATAGTTACCTGACGTAACATTATTTAACCAGCTTTCATTGGCTAAATACCAATCCACAGTTTTTTCCAGGCCTTCTTCAAACCTGACTGAAGGTACCCAGCCTAATTCCTTTTTTATTTTGGAAGCATCAATGGCATAACGCAGGTCATGGCCGGCGCGGTCGGTCACAAAAGTTATCAGTTTTGCGGAAGTGCCGGGAGCACGGTTTAGTTTTTTATCCATTATGCTGCATAGAAGCTTAATGAGATCAATGTTTTTCCACTCGTTATGCCCGCCGATATTATAGGTTTGTCCGGCCTTTCCTTTATGAAATACAAGGTCAATGGCTATAGCATGATCTTCAACAAATAACCAGTCGCGGATATTTTCACCCTTGCCGTAAACAGGAATGCTTTTATTGTTTTTAATATTATTGAGGGCCAGCGGAATAAGTTTTTCCGGAAAGTGGAACGGTCCATAATTGTTTGAGCAATTTGTGATGACAGCGGGAAGTCCATATGTATCAGCATACGAGCGTACCATGTGATCAGAACTCGCTTTTGATGCAGAGTAGGGGCTGTGAGGGTCGTATGAAGTTTTCTCAGTAAATAAACCATGTTGGCCTAATGTGCCATAAACCTCATCTGTAGATATATGATAAAATAAGTTTGCAGAAGAAGCAGCCGTGTCAAGTGACGGTTTCCATAATTGACGTGCTGCGTTAAGTAAATTTACGGTACCTATTATGTTGGTTGTAACAAATTCCATTGGGCTGGCAATGGAGCGGTCAACATGCGATTCTGCAGCTAAATGGATGACCCCGGAGAATTTATAAGTATCAAATAACTTATGAATAAAATCACCATCAACAATATCGCCTTTGATGAATTTATAATTCGTTTTATTTTCGATATCACGCAGGTTTTCAAGATTTCCCGCGTAAGTTAATTTATCAAGGTTAACAATGATGTAATCCGGATATTTATTTACAAAAAGTCTCACCACATGAGAGCCAATAAAGCCCGCGCCACCTGTTATGAGAATCGTTTTTTTCATATAAAATTGGTCATGATCAAAGACTCCAATATGATATATTTTTGATCTTATTACGGAATATTCCTTTTATATCAACAATAATGCCCTCTTTAGATAAAATTGAATTAAAATATTTTTCATCCAGATTTTTATATTCCTTATGGCTTACTGCAACAATGGCGGCATCATAATTTTTTCCCGGCTTTGATTTTAACTCAAATCCGTACTCATGTTTCAGTTCATCTGATGAAGCGTGAGGATCAATAACTTCAACTTTAACTCCATACGTTTTAAGCTCTTTTACAATATCTGCCACTTTGGAGTTACGTATATCGGTCACATTTTCTTTGAATGTAGCGCCCATAACCAATACAGTTGATTGATTAAGGTTTTTCCCTGCCGCGATAATTTTTTTAACGGTATTTTTGGCGATATAATTTCCCATTGAGTCGTTTACAAAGCGGCCCGAATTAATGATGCGGGCGTGGTAACCCAGTGATTCCGCTTTGTATGTTAAATAATAGGGGTCAACACCGATGCAATGGCCGCCTACAAGGCCTGGGTTAAAGCGTAAAAAATTCCATTTTGTGCCGGCAGCTTCCAATACATCATACGTATTTATCCCCATACGGCTGAAAATGATCGAGAGTTCATTCATAAGGGCGATATTCACATCGCGCTGTGTATTCTCAATGATCTTGGCTGCTTCCGCAACTTTTATGCTTGGTGCCTTGTGTACACCCGGTTCCACAATTATTTTATAAACAGCTGAAATATTTTCCAGTGATTCGGCATCACAACCTGAAACAATCTTTAAGATTTTTGTAATAGTATGTTCTCTGTCGCCGGGATTAATGCGTTCAGGAGAGTAGCCTACTTTAAAATCTTTTTTGAATTTAAGTCCGGATTCTTTTTCAAGAACAGGCACACAATCATCTTCAGTACAGCCGGGATATACAGTAGATTCATAAACAACATAATCTCCCTTTTTGAGAACTTTACCAACTGATGTTGAAGCTCCTATAAGAGGTGACAGGTCCGGCAAATTGTGCTCATTAATAGGCGTGGGAACTGCTATGACAAAAAAGCTTGCTTGCTTCAATACGTCAAGCGAAGTTGTAAAAGTAATATCGCAATTTTTAAAATCTTCTTTTGAAAGCTCACTGCTGGGGTCAATCCCTTTTTTCATAGAATCGATGCGTCCCTGATTAATATCAAAACCAATCACAGAAATTTTTCGTGCAAACGCCAAGGCTATTGGTAATCCAACATATCCGAGTCCAATAACGGCAAGCTTCGCTTTTTTATCTACTATTTGTTTATGCATAAACCTTAAGATTTTCTATTATCTTTTCTAAGAGAATAGATGCGTTCAATTATATCAACCACGCGAAGACCTTCTTCGGGAGTGGTTGTGCTTACAGCTTTTCCTGATAATGTATCAATTACATTCTGAATGATCAGGTGATGATTATTAGCGGAGCCTTTATAACTTCCGTAATCGTTAGGCGGGCTGGTTGGAGGAAGGGTGGGCATTTTGTAATTTTTTATGTGGCAATACTCCACTTTATCCATGTATTGTCCGCCAACCTTCACGCTTCCGTTACTTCCAATGATAGTGAGGCTGCTTTCGAGGTTTGTGTCCCATACTGCAGTCGAATAGTTGATACTGCCCATGCCACCATTTACAAAGTTGAAGCTGACTAAACCGCTATCCTCAAACTCAGTAAGTTCAGTATGTGTAAAGTCATTGAATTTGGCCTGAATGTCCCTGATGTCCCCAAACAACCAGAACATGACATCAATGAAATGTGAAAATTGCGTGAATAGAGTTCCGCCGTCAAGATTTTGTTTCCCTTTCCATGTATTTGTTTTATCTGTCTGCCCGGCGGGGAGGTAGTAGCGTTCATCCCTGTTCCAGTAACAATTAAGCTGTACCATGAAAATATTTCCGATAATGTTGTTGCTTACTATATCTTTTAACCAGGCAGAAGGGGGAGAATAGCGGTTTTGCATTACACAAAAAACCTGTCGGGATGTTTCTTTCGCTTTTTGAATAACAGTTTTACAGTCAGCTGTTGAAAGTGCCATTGGCTTTTCGCATACAATATGTTTTTTTGCTTCAAGCGCCAGGAGTGAATGTTGTGCATGTAAACCATTAGGCGTACAAATATTTACAATATCTATCTCCGGGTGAGCTGCAAGCATTTCCTGGGCCGATAAATAATATTTTTCTTTTATAGAAGAATTTTCTGTCTTGTTTTCTGGTAAAATATCACAGACGGCTATCAACTCACAATCGGGGTTCCTTCGAATCATTTCCGCATGCCTTCTGCCAATATGGCCCTGGCCGATTACTGCAAAACGTATTTTGTTGGATATGTTCATTTTATTTTTTGTACGCCTCCGTTCTCTAATTTATATTTTTCTTTGCTCTCAGGGCAAATCGCAATTCCATCCTTTCCAAATGCCAGTTTATGTCCGTATTCACTCATCCATCCGTTTTGCCGGGCAGGATTCCCTACAACCAATGCATAAGGAGGAACATTTTTTGTTACAACTGCGCCTGCTCCTATAAACGCGAATTCTCCAATATCATGACCACAAACAATTGTTGCATTTGCGCCAATTGAAGCGCCTTTACCCACATGTGTTTTTGAATACAATCCCCGCCTGTTAACCGCGCTGCGCGGATTGGTAACATTGGTAAACACCATTGAAGGGCCCAAAAACACATCATCGGCACAGGTTACACCTGAATAAATTGAAACGTTATTCTGTACTTTCACATTTTTACCTAATACAACTTGCCCCGACACAACTACGTTCTGCCCTATATTACAATTTTCCCCAATAACACAATCTGGCATTATATGCGAAAAATGCCATATTTTGACACCTTTGCCAATTTTACAGCCTTCGTCAATTACAGCGGTCGGGTGGGCGAAATATTGTTTTTCCATATACTTTTAAGCCCCACAAAAATAGGAAACTATGGCAAATAAAGGCCTTATTAATAGCGGATATTTAAGGTAGAGAAGGTATTTATGATTAAATAAGTGGTTTAGAATTCAATTCTGAAACCTCCGTAAGGAAATAAGCCTAACTGGTACTCACTTAAAACTTCATGTTTCTCACTATTATATACCTGGCGCAGCACATTCTTGCGATTTAATACATTTTCAACATTTATATATATTGTTTGAGTAACACGACGTTGGTTTATTTTGAAGGAAACTTTTACATCAATCCGCTCATAAGCTTTCAGCTGTTTCGAATAGGCCTGTTTGTCAATATACACAGCTTCATGACGGGCAATTGAAGTATTCAGGTCAATAGGCGTATACCGGTTCCCGCCCGCAAAAGTCACTTTCGCGTCAAACGCTAAAACTTTGTTGCCCTTGCCAAGCGGAAATTCTATGCCGCCTAATGCGTTGTATACATAGCCACCGCTAAAAGCTGTATTGTGCTCAATGTTATCACTGCCCGCATATTTCGACCGGTATAAAGTAAGTGTACTTAAAAAATAATAGTGTTTATTAAAGAATTTTTCGATCGTGAATTCTGCTCCGTAATTTTTTCCTGTCCCACTGTTACCAAGGCTGTCGACAAGCGGCAGGCCATCAAGACTGTTGCCAACATTGATCATAGAGAAGGAAGTAGGTCTGTATATTTCAACCGGTATATTATACAGGTTTTGATAATATGTTTCGAATTTGAAGCGGAAATCTTTTGTAAAACTATGATCGTATGATAATACAAAATGCAGACTTCGGCTCAGGTCAATATCTTTATTCGTTTGTACATAGTTTTGTGTCGCGGGGATAAATGATCTGTAAAAATAATACATGAGGGGTTGTGTCTGGCTGTGAAGTCCGGCCCCGGCACCTAATACATTTTTTTTATTTGCCTGCCAGCGTACACCCAGGCGTGGTTCAATTGCCTGTGTATTGTTTAATAAAAAAATCTGATAGTGAACCCCATTGTTGAATGTAATATTCTCACTTATCCTGTATTGCCAATGAATAAAACTCTGGATGAGCCCCGCCCGCCCATCATTGTTAAGTCGGGTTTCGTATTGCTTGTTTTGGTTGGAATAGAAATAATCATAATAGTCAAATAGCAATCCGCTATAGGTGGCGCCGATTTTTATGAGATGCCCTGCATTTATTTTATCTGTGAGTGTGTAGTTAATATGAAATTGTCCATCAGCAGAGGTATTGTTGTACGTTCTGAATTTAGCTGAGTTTTTGGCGAGCGTATCTACTGTAATATTTAGCTGGTTTCCGGAAGTTGATAAGGAAAGTTTGCCTGATATTTTACTGTTAAAAAAATAGAGGTGATTAAATCCAAGTGCACCCATTGATGATCCGAACACGAGATCTTCACCTTTTTGTGTGAACGACCAATCTGTTGAATCTTTCTGACTGTCAAGTAACTGGATTTTACTTTTTCCGGCCAGTCCCCAGAACGAAAAGACACCTGCTTTTGTTGTAGGGAAATTGAATTTAAAGCACAGATCCTGGTATTGCGGAATGCCGGAAACACCAAAGCGAATACCTAAAGCATTGAATACTTCGAGTGTTGAATAGCGATAATTGACAAGAAAAGAACTTCCTGTTTTTTTTGATATAGGTCCTTCAATGCCTCCCTCAAATCCATTTATGCCCATTTGCCCGGTAAACTCAAGGCGTTCGTTGTTTCCGTTTCGCAATTTCAGGTCAAATACGGCGGCATTCTTATCTCCGTATTCAGCAGGAAAGGCTCCTGTCAGGAAATCGGAATTTGCCAAAATGTTATTGTTGAGCATACTGACCGGTCCACCCGTAGCACCCTGTGTTGAAAAGTGATTTGGGTTCGGTATGTTAACACCCTCTAATCTCCATAAAACACCTAAAGGAGAATTTCCACGAACTATAATATTGTTTTGAGCGTCATTCCCGGTTGAAACTCCTGCATAGTTAGCTACCATCCGGCTTGGGTCACCGCGACTTCCTGCATAACGGTCGGTTTCTTCACTTTGAAAGTTGCGTGCACTGAGCGTTACGAGGTCGTTGTTCGCCCTGGTTTTATCCCGTTCATAAACCACTTCCGCTTCTTTTGTGGTGATCATTATTTCACGGAGTTCTATTTGTAAAATAACTTCTTTACCGGTTGATACAATAATGTTGTTTAAAATAACATCCTCGTATCCGATAAATGAAGCTTTTATTGAGCGACGTCCAACAGGAACTCCGCTTATCCTGAATCTTCCTTCAACATCCGCTGCGGCGCCAAGGAAGGTGTCAATGCCGGTTACAATTACATTGGCTCCCGTCAATGGAGCTTTTGAATCGGCATCAATGATACGGCCACGCATGGTTTGTGTGAATGTCTGCGCAAAATCCGGACAGTCTGCCAGGATAAATAGTGTAGCAAGGAATAATTTAATTGTATATATGAGCGATCGCATTTCGGGCTTAAAGATAAGAATGTAGAACGGAAGAAGGAAAATTCATGCGACCGGCAATGAGGTGTTTTCTTCTTCGAATGGTCATAGCTCTTATAGTTCTTCTGTAAAAATTTGAAGATACTAAGAAGAGAAGCCTGTCGGCAGGCAGGGAACCTACATTATTTTTTCATTATAGCTTAAGTGTTTTTTGGAAAAAAATCATGTAGGTTTGTGGTATGTCACTTATCCGTGTTTCGGCCGTATCTTATTTAAATTCAAAACCTTTTATATACGGACTTGAGCGATCGGACATATTAAAAGAGATTCAACTAAGTATTGATAGCCCTGCTAAATGCGCGCGAAAGCTGTTAAATAATGAAGTGGATATCGGACTTGTGCCGGTTGCAATTTTACCTAAACTAAGCAACTATGAAATTATTAGTGATTACTGTATTGGCGCTATTGGCCCCGTAACCTCGGTTAAATTATATTCTCAGACTCCGTTAAAAGATATTAAAAGTATTTTACTTGATTATCAATCTTACACATCGGTCGCCCTTACACAAATTTTAGCGAAGCATTTTTGGCACATTGACCCTCAATGGATACAGGCGGAAGAAGGTTTTGAACAGGAGATATCCGGTACGGTAGCTGGTGTTGTAATTGGCGACCGGACCTTTGAGCTGAATGATAAATTCGGGTATCAATATGATTTGCCGGAAGAGTGGCGTTTATTTACCGGTTTGCCCTTTGTGTTTGCATGTTGGGTGACAACTAAAAAACTGCCCATTGATTTTATTAATCGTTTTAATAATGCTTTGACAAAAGGCATTGAAGCAATAAGTGTTCTGTCGGAAGAAATACGTAAAGCGGGTAAGTATAATATTGATGTGCAAAAATACCTGAGCCAAAATATAAGTTATAAGCTTGATGGAGAAAAGCATCAAGGATTGGAACTTTTCTTAAATTATTTATCACAAAAATAGTTTTGCAGGTTTGTGAGTAGTTTTTGTTTTTCTAAAATTCAGACACATGCGAAATTCTAAATTCGTCTTATTTACCTGTTTGATAACAATGCTTTGTTCATGTGCAGGAACAAAAAAGGAGCAGGTGGACCTTGTCGTTCACAACGGGGTGGTATATACTGTTGATTCTGTCAATACTATCGTGCAGAGTTTTGCTGTTAAAGAGGGGAAAATAATTGCCCTCGGTACAAACGATGAAGTTATCGGGAAATATGAGGCAAAAGAAAAGGTGGACGCATGTGGTAAAGCCATCTATCCTGGCTTTTATGACGCACATTGTCATTTTAACGGTTATGGTATGAGTCTGAAAATGGTTGACCTGGTGGGAACCAAATCATTTGCTGAAGTGGTACAGCGCACGGTTGATTTTCAGAAAAAAAATAATGGATTATGGATTACCGGAAGGGGATGGGACCAGAATGACTGGGGTGTAAAAGAATTTCCGACTAAAGACACTCTTGATAAACTTTTTCCGAACACTCCTCTGATTTTACGCAGGGTGGATGGGCATGGCGCACTGGCTAACCAGGCCGCCTTTGATAAAGCCGGAGTTACAGTTGATTCGAAAATATCCGGTGGAATTGTAGAAGTGAAAAACGGAAAATTGACGGGGATCCTGATCGATAACGCTATTGACCTGGTTGAAAAAGCAATACCTGAGCCTGCAGTAAAACAAAACTTTGAAGCCATTCTTGCCGCGCAAAATAATTGTTTCGCAGTTGGCCTTACTACTGTTGATGATGCAGGCTTGAGTAAAAATATTGTTATGCTGATCGACAGTATGCATAAAAGCGGTGATCTTAAAATGCGCATTTACGCGATGCTTACTTCAAATGATGAGAACCTTGATTATTATTTGCAGCATGGTCCTTATAAAACAGAGCGCCTGAATGTCAGTTCATTTAAGTTTTATGCCGATGGAGCTCTGGGTTCACGGGGAGCCTGTCTTTTACAACCGTATAGTGACAGGCCCGGCCAGAATGGTTTTCTTTTAAAAGACATTTCGTATTACAAAGAGCAGGCGCAGAAATTATTCGATAAGGGATTTCAGATGAATACCCATTGCATAGGCGATTCTGCCAATCGCTTTATACTTAATGTTTATGGAGCAGTATTGAAAGGGAAAAATGATAAGCGCTGGAGGATTGAGCATGCACAGGTGATCAACAAAGAAGATTTTCATTTGTTCAAGGAGTATAGTATTGTTCCATCTGTGCAGGCTACACATTGTACTTCGGATATGGATTGGGCGGATGAGCGCCTTGGTTCTGAGCGGATAAAAGGGGCATATGCTTATAAAGAGCTCCTTAAACAAAATGGATATATAGCAGGAGGAAGCGACTTCCCTGTAGAAGACATTAATCCATTGTTCGGCTTTTATTCTGCTATTACAAGGATGCATCAGGATGGCACACCAAAGGAAGGTTTCCAGGTTGAAAACGGACTTTCCCGCGAAGAAGCATTACGTTCAATGACAATATGGGCAGCTCGTTCGAATTTTGAAGAATATGAAAGAGGAAGTCTGGAGCCAGGTAAAATGGCAGATTTTGTTATCCTGGAAGAAGATATCATGAAGATTGATTCGTCGAAAATATATAATGTGAAAGTGGCAGGAACCTATATAAACGGTGATATGGTTTATCGAGGTAAATAATATGTTCATCAAAAAGTTCATTACAAAGCGCTATATCGCCAACTGACATTTTTAAAAATATTTTCTGTATTTAAGCTTACTAATAGTCTTATATTTGAGCTGGCTAATATCTGACCGACCAACAATTTTCATTCTCTGTTGAAAATTCAAGAAAGTCATTATCACCTAAGTAATCGGTTTTATTCAAATTTTAAAATTTCAACATGTGTTTTTCGGCAAGTGCAAGTTTTGGAATGAGCATGTTGCTGATGGGGGCAGGTGTTGTCGCGGTAAAAAAGACGCACAGTCCATCGCAGATCCCATTTGCAGCCATCCCCATTATTTTTTCCATCCAGCAATTTATTGAGGGCGTTTTATGGCTGTCACTTACAAATGCTGCTTATTCAGAATGGCACCAGGTTGCGACATATATTTTTCTCGTATTCGCTCAGGTAGTTTGGCCATTTTGGGTTCCATTTTCAATGTACCTGATGGAGAGTGATAAAAAGAGGAAAAAAGTTATGGCGGCATTGATTGGATTGGGAAGCGCGGTAGCCCTCTATCTTGCTTTTTGTTTATCAAACTATGCTGTAAATTCAGATATAAGCGACTACCATATCCGCTATGATCTCGATTTTCCGGGTTATCTGGTAAAATACACCGGTATTTTTTACTTTATTCCTACAGTTATCCCATGCTTTGTTTCTGGTATTAAAAAAATGAATATTTTGGGTGCTATTATTTTGACATCATTTATTGTATCAAAACTATTTTTTGGGGAATATGTTATTTCGGTTTGGTGCTTCTTTGCTGCTGCTGCAAGTGTTATGGTACTAATTATTATGACATCCTTTCAAACATCTCCGGATAAACTTCACAACCCGCAACCTAGTATTTTTCGAGATTAATTTGCATTATACTGAGTACGGGCTTATACGACAATCTGCATCGCTTTCGCGTAGCTTCAGCGGAGCAAAGCCTGCAGGCAAGGTTCATTAAACAAAACCTTTTTAGGATACTTCAAAAGTTTAAATGTTGTCCAACCAATGAACTTAGCAGTAAGAAGCTAATTACTTTCTCTTTTTTCATTCGCTGGATTCTGTTTGTTTGAGATGTGACAAAAATCAGCGTTTTGATTGTGCAAGATCATTTATTTAACAGGCAGGCACGATTATTTTTGTTTCGATAAATAAATTAATGTTTAACCAAAAAATTAAAACCATGTCACTATTAGTAAGAAACAGAGCTACGCTTCCCTCACTGGTAAGCGATTTTTTTAACACAAGAACTGTGCTTCCAGGTGTATTTGATTTGGACACAGATCTGATTGACTTCAACGGAGGTTCACTTGTTGTTCCAGGTGTAAACATTGTTGAAAATGAAAAGGATTATAAAGTAGAGCTGGCTGCCCCGGGTCTTGAGCGTAAAGATTTTAAAGTAGAGCTGGACAATAATGTTCTCACTATCAGCGCGGAAAAGGAAGAGGAAAAAAAGGAGGAAAAAAAGAATTACAAGAGAAGGGAATTTTCTTACAATTCTTTCAGTCGTTCTTTTACCCTGCCTGAAAATTCGCTGACTGATAAAATTGACGCGAAGTATGAAAATGGGGTTCTTCGCCTTACACTTCCTAAAAAGGAAGTAACTGTTTCAAAACCAGCGAAGGAAATTAAAGTTACCTGAGAAACGGGTTGAAATTAAAAAAACCGTCCATGATAAAGACGGTTTTTTTAATACCTGTGTTACACTATATTTTCTTCTTTATCTTTATTGGCAACTCGTTTGCCTAATACCTGTTCAATATCCTTTTTATATATTACTTCTTTTTGAAGTAAGAGTTTTGCCAGCGTATCCAGTTTGTCACGATTACTTTCTAAAATTGCCTTTGCGGATTCATGAGCTTGCTTTACCAGGATCCTTACCTCTTCATCAATCAGTTGGGCTGTTGCTTCACTGTAAGGCTTCTGGAAGGAATTTTCATTGACACCCGTTGAATCATAAAAACTAATGTTCCCAATTTTTTCGTTGAGGCCGAGTTGGGTAATCATTATATAAGCCTGCTTGGTGACTCTTTCGAGATCATCCAGTGCACCGGATGATATTTCTTTAAAAATAATTTCTTCCGCCGTTCTGCCTCCCAAGGCAGCGCACAGGCGATCGAAAAATTGTGCTTCGGTAATGATCTGTCGCTCTTCGGGTAAATACCAGGATGCTCCGAGCGATTTACCATGCGGTATAATGGAAACCTTTTGTAATGGATCAACGTTTTTGAGCATCCAGCTTACAACAGCATGTCCTGCCTCGTGGTAAGCGATTATTTTTTTCTCGGCAGGAGAAATTATTTTACTTTTTTTCTCAAGTCCGCTTACAATGCGGTCAATGGCATCAGAAAAATCCCGGGCTTCAATGGCTTTTTTCTTTTTCCGCGCAGCAATAAGAGCCGCTTCGTTACAAACATTGGCGATATCTGCCCCTGAAAATCCGGGTGTTTGTGAACTCAGGTATTCCACATCAACGGATTTATCCAATACTAATGGTTTCAGGTGTACGCCAAAAATGGCTAAACGTTCCTGCTTGTTTGGAAGATCGAGATGGATATGGCGATCAAAACGTCCGGCCCTCAATAAAGCAGGGTCGAGGATATCGGCACGGTTAGTTGCGGCCAGCACAATTACTCCCGTATTGGGGCCAAAGCCGTCCATTTCGGCAAGCAGTTGGTTAAGTGTACTATCTCTTTCATCATTTGCCTGGACCGACAAAACTTTTCCACGCACCCTTCCGATTGTGTCAATTTCATCAATAAAGATGATACTGGGGGCTTTTTGTTTTGCTTTGTTAAACAGGTCGCGTACCCGCGAAGCGCCAACACCCACAAACATTTCAATAAATTCAGATCCCGACAGGGAGAAAAAAGGAACGCCCGCTTCTCCGGCCACTGCTTTTGCCATAAGTGTTTTACCTGTTCCGGGAGCGCCAACCAACAATACGCCTTTGGGGATTTTGGCTCCAAGTCTTGTAAAATTTTCGGGCTGCTTTAAAAATTCAACAATTTCCATCACCTCAGTTTTGGCTTCTTCATAGCCTGCAACGTTCTTAAATGTTATTAAATTGCCTTTCCCTTTATCATAAATTTCCGGGCTCGATTTTCCAAAATCAAAAATTGATCTTCCCATTCCGCCGGGAACAGACGTTGCTTTGTTTAATATGAAATACCAGAATAAAATTAACAATCCAATAGGTGCAAGCCAGCCAAGCAGGGAAAGCCACCAGCTTTTTCCTGCATTAATATATTGGACTGAAATTTTTTCCTGCTCCGAAAATTGCGATTGAGCTTCTTCAAGATGCTTTTCGAATACATCGACTGAGCCTATCTGGAAATAATAGTGTGGACCATGGTTGATGCTTCCAAAGTACCCTTTCGCAACAGTTTTGTGTTTTTCTTTTTTCAGGCTTTCCTCTTTGATGTAAACTTCAACACGTTCTTTGTTAACAACAATCGCTTTTTCTACATCGTGATCAAGCAACATCTCTTGTTTAAACTTTTGCCACGTAGTTTCCTGGAAAGAGGAAGATTTTCCCGGAAAGAAATTGAACAGAACCACGCCCGCAATTATAATCAGATATATCCAGTAGAATGAAAATGGACGGGATTTCTCTTTTCCATTCGTTATATTATCATTTGATTTTGAATTTATAGCTGTCATTAGGTGTTTTCAGGTTATTGGTTTATAGTTTACAATAGATTTAATTATAAATATCATCTGATTGAGTATTTCTTACTTTTCTTTTTTTCGTCATTGGCTTCACCGGATATTTTTTCATAATAGCTTCGACGGACGGATGAATATTTTCATGTATGTATGCCGGATCGAATATATCTCCTCTCGCACTTCCGGCCCATACCACCTTATTTTTTTTGCGATCGACTACAGTTAATGTTATCGAACCTTCGTTATATGTAATTTTTTGCGTGCAATAATCCGGAGGGTAGCAATATGGATAATCATGATAGTAATAATCAAATTCGTAAGGGTAAAAATAAATACTCCCATAATAATAGTTGTGGTAGTAATATGGCCAAACACGTGGTGAATAGAATAGCGTCTTTTCTTTAGTTTTATTGGTGAGCCTCACTTGTAAAAGAACATCGGGAGTATCAAGGTTAACTTTATATCCTCTCTTTGCAAAGCTGTATCCGAAATAGTTTCTGACATTGTTAAGTATAATTTCATTATTGAACGGAAGATTATTTGTGTCGATCTCATCGGGGAGCCATGCGAAAGTCCGGTATTTCGAAAAATCGGTGTCTGCAGTTGAATTGGTGGAAACATTTATATAAACATCACATCCGGCATATAGAATGATTGCCACCATAAACAGCAAAAAGTTACTAAGATTTCTTATTGTATACATAATTTCCTTTTTTACTCTGAACACAAAGACAGAAAACGCAATAAACTACGCCATTACTCAAAAGTGACAGATATGCTATTATTTTGAAATGATTTTATTCACCTCGGGATATGATATATTTCACTTGAACATATTTTTAGTTAGACATTAATTTTTATTCTTTTTTGAGTTGAAAAAGCATCCGGAATTTAAAAATTTCACTTGCGAGCTCTATGGCTCAACTCTTTGTCCTTGATGCTGATGTCAGTTTCATCTGCG
>JACPDY010000090.1 GCA_016183775.1 Bacteroidota bacterium | reverse complement strand
AGTTTCAGCTGAACGAAACTGTAAATGTCATCCGCGCCCTGGCCATCAGCCCTGTCGGATGAAAAATAGCCGGATATATTATCCTCTCCGAATAGAATACCGAAATCGTCTGTGGATGAGTTAAGTGGCGTACCCAGGTTCTCGGGCTCATTCCATTTACCATCGATCTGTGATGATGAAAAAATATCAAATCCTCCCAGGCCTGTATGACCGGTTGAACTGAAAAACAAAACATTGTCCTTACGGATATATGGGAATACCTCATCAAGCACAGTATTTATAACAGGTCCGAGATTTTGCGGCGCGCCCCATTTGTCACCTTCTTTTTTCGATACATAAATATCTTTCCCTCCAAAACCTCCGGCGATATCCGCCGCGAAATACAATTGCTGTCCATCGGCCGACAGGCTTGGATGTGAAACCCAGGCGCTGTCGTTTGCCAGGGGAACAAGTTTTCCTTTATCCCATTTACCATTGGAAGCCTTGGAAGAATAGATATGCGGCTCAAATATTTTGTTCGATGCCGAACGCGTTTCAATACGTGTAAAGAACATTTGCGTCTGATCACTATTGAAGGTTGCAATACCATCATGATAAGGACTGTTAACCTTTTTGGAAAAGCGTTGAGAGGACTTGAATATAGTTTTATCTTTCGGATCCTTTTCGGCAAAGTACAGGTTGAAGTACGGATGCTTGTTCCATTCGCTATTCTGAAAGTTAACGAGATCGGGCTCGCGGTCGCTGGTATAAACCAGGCCATTCTTATAAAACGCCGGCGCGAACTCCGAGCGGAGCGAGTTGAGGGCTTTTACGTTGATTACCTCATAATGGGATGGCTGCGACATGATGAGTTTTAATTCCTGCATCGATTTTACCGAGAGGTCGGCCTTTTTATCGGAAGGTACCAGCTCCATATAACGGTTAAACTGTTTTTCGGCTTCTTCATACTTTTTATTGTTCTTTAAAACCAGGCCGTAATAGAAAAAGGTAATGGGATCAACACCCATTTGCTGCACAGCCTGTGCATAGTAGATCTCCGCCTGGGTATAATTTTTTGTGAGCCTGTAACAGTGAGCCAGGTTTTGTAAAGCAGGTAGGTTAGTTCCTTTTTTAACAACTTTTAAATAGCAGGGTATGGCATTAGCGTATTCGTAATTCGAATAGTATTTATCGGCTTTCGTGAGCTGCGCGTTCATCTTCGCGGAACAGATCACGGCAAGAATAATAAATAGTATACCTGTTTTTTTTACCATACGGATCAGAGAAATCTGAATGACTGCATTTTCCTGCTAAATAAACTAAAATTATATCCCAACATGATTTCGTGCGATGAACCGCCAATGATACCGATATCATTGCGGCCGAGATCATACGCGTAACCTATTTTGAATTTTTCGGTGATATTGTATTGCATTAACAGAACGTAACCATATCCCATTCTGCCCGATATGCCTAACCAAAGTTTATTGCTGATAAGGAAGTTACAGTTTAAATCAACACCCATGGCACCCTGAACCAGTTTAACTAAAACGGAAGGGTTGATTATCAAATTATCGGATATGCTGAATGATTTACCTGCTGTGACAAAGAAATGGGGGAGAAGCAGCTGGGAATAATTCAGTGTGGGCATTCCTGTCCCGATTAGGTTTGTGGCGCTAAGCCCGGCGTAAAATGTATTGTTGTGATAATATACACCGGCGTCGGAAAGCACACGGGAAACATTTGTAACCCCTGCTCCTAACAACGCGTCAACTTTATCCTTTACGTCGACATCCTCCCAGTTATAAGAAACATTCGCGACACCCAGGCGTAAGCCAAACGACAATGTACCGGTGGGCATAATAAGACGATAAGCATAGGTGCCAAAAACCGCATTTGTTTTTGAGAACCCGATCTCATCGCTGAATACATTAAAGCCAAGCGCGACCTTTTCGTTTTTCAGGCTGCCATGAAATGAGAGGGAAGAGGTATTGGGCGCATTCTGTATACCTACCCATTGATTACGTATCATGGCTGTAGCCTGGAACGTGTTGTAATTACCGGCATAGGCAGGATTGATGGCGAACCGGTTGAACATATACCCGCTGTACTGCGGGTACTGCTGGGCCGACAGGGTGCCGGCAAAAAATAAAATGATAAAGTATAAAAATAAGTTACCCGTTTTTATCATTTCAGAAGTTCTACCTTTCCCGAATATTCAATTGAATTTACTTTAACAACGTAAAAGTAGGTTCCTTCGGGCATTGCTGTTCCGGATTGATCAGTGCCTTTCCACGCACGATCTGTGTTGTTGTACCCATCCGTCTGCCATATCCTGTTGCCCCAGCGGTTAAAAATGGCGACATTATTTAAGGCGTACGCTGTAATGCAGTCGATGTGCCAATAGTCATTATTGCCATCGCCATTGGGTGTGATCATATTGTAAAAATGCAGGTTGCAGCCATTTAGTGTATCAGAGAGCACGACACTGTTCCTGAACTCACAGCCTTGGCTATCTGTAATTGTATAAGCATAAAGTCCGGTGCAGAGACTGGAAATAACAGCGGTTGTAACACTATTCGACCATTGATAAGAATAAGGCGGAGTTCCGCCGGATGCCGCAGAAGTGATAGACCCATCGCAGCTTGTTGCTGATGCAGCATTTACTATAGATACAGCGTCAGTAAGCTGAGGTGGCTCGGCTATTACGGCAACAGTGGTGAATTTGCAGCCGTTGTTATCAGTGATCGTAACAGTATAGCTTCCCGCAATAACTCCTGAAATTGAAGAATTTGTTGCTCCGTTATTCCATGAATAAGCGGAAATGAGATTTCCGCCGGATAAAACGGCACTTGCGCTTCCGTTACTGCCTCCCTTACAGCTTACATTAGACAGAACTGTGGCTACAGCTGTACTTCCGCCTGAATAGACGATATTAATTGTTGTGCTTTTAATACAGCCATTGGCATCAATTGCGGTTACGGAATGTGTGCCCGGTGTAAGCCCGGAAACAGTTTGTCCGGTCGCGCCGCTGCTCCAGCTGTACGTGAAGGTACCGGTTCCGCCCATTGCTGTTGCAAGAGCGCTGCCATTTACAATAACGCAAGGAATGGTTAATGAGTTGGCCGTTAATGTAATTGCAGGAGGTTCTGTAATAACGACTGATCTGCTTGTAGCACATCCGTATGAATTGGTTACTGTAACAGCGTAAGTACCGGCCGTTAAACCGCTGATACCTGTTGTTCCTGTTACTCCATTGCTCCAACTGTAGGTATAAGGCATACCTGTGCTGCTTGCAACAGCAATTGTTGCAGAACCATTGCTATCACCATTACACATCAACGGACTGGCAGTTAAAATTACAATTGGAGCTGTTATACCCAGCAGCATTGCGACATCTGAAGTTTTACAATTATTTGTGTCTGCAACAGTTACGCTATAAGTTCCCGCCGGAAGCCCCGATATGGTTTTGGAGGTGGCGCCGTTACTCCAACTGTAATTATATGACCCGGTACCCCCGGTTGCATTGGCAGAAGCATTTCCATTTGCCGAACCACAGATGGGTTGGTTGACTGTCAGAGTTACTTTCAGGGGAGGAGGTTGGGTTATATTAACAATAGAGCCGGTCAGGCAGGAAGCGGCATCACGCACTATTACATAATATGTTCCTGCCGGAAGCCCGCTGGCGACCTGTGTGGTCGCTCCATTGCTCCAGCTATAAGAATAGGGAGTGATTCCTCCCGACATATTTACTTTGGCGGAACCATTGTTCCCGCCAAAGCAACTTACATTTGAAAGTCGAAAAGCACTGGCAGTTCCGCTGCCCGCGTTGGGAATTAATGTGATTAAGACTTTTGAGCATGCATTAACATCTTTAACAGTCACTATATAAAACCCCGCTGAAAGTCCGCTTGCAACATTCCCTGTTACTCCATTACTCCAGAAATAATTATGTGTACCGGTTCCCCCTGTAGAACTTACGATTGCAGAACCATTCGAAGCTCCGCATGTTGCCGCTGCTGGTATTACATTGGCACTTATTGCTGATGGCTGGCTGACCATAACTGTGGCTGCGGCGGAACAACCTTTGCTTTCTGTCACAGTAACTTTATAAGTCCCGGCACCCAGGCCCGAAATGCTTGGAGTTGTTTGACCGGTATTCCAAATGTATATAAACGGAGGAGATCCGCCATTTACCGGGGTAACAGTCGCGATACCATTAGTGTCACCAAAACACTTTAGCATTATTGACGGGGCCGCTATATTTAAGGGAGGTTTTACCGTTACCAAAGCGGTTGTAGTTGCTAAACCACCGGAAGCATCAGATAATGTTACTGTGTAATTAGTACTTGTTGAAGGACAAACACTTATAGTTGAAGCTGTTTCCCCATTACTCCATAAATAGGTGTAAGGAAAAGTTCCGCCAGCTCCTGTTGCCACTAATGTAGCGCAATGGCCCATGCAAACTGTAGCATCATTAACAGTAACGGTTTGGGCACTTATTACACCTGTTGAAGCTGCAATAAAAGCGGATAGACACTTAATAAACAAGGATATACGCATACCCGTATTGTTCATACGCTAATTTAAGCATACTTAATCAGATAACAAAGTCAGTACTTTTGATTAATTTAATTGTGGATCCTCCGGGTAATTAGCCATCATTTTATATTCTCCGCCTAACGATCTGATCACTTTTGGCCACAGTTCATTTGCCTTCGGATCCATGATAACATTTATTTTTGGTTCTGCCACGATCCACGAATTTTCTTTCATTTCTCTATCCAGCTGATCGGGATCCCAGCCTGCGTAACCAACAAAAAAACGAATTTGTTCGGGACCGATCTCTTTCTTTTTGATCATTCAACACCTTTTGTAATTACATCACCAAGGGTGTGAATATAAAACAGCTGATCGGTCGCTACAGGTCCACCCAGGTAAATGGGTTCTGTATATTCAGGAAAGTCAATAACGGCATCATATATTTTCATCTCAATGGCTTTGTTCAGTATAAAACCAAATGATCCTTTCTCATTATGATCGGCAAGGATAAGCACCGACCTTTTAAAATATGGATCTTTCATGAAGGGCTCCGCTATCAGTAGTTTTCCCTTATCCGGCTGAATCGTTTTCTTACTCATCGCGCAATATATTCATTAATTTCCAATTTTTATCTCGACTGTTTTAACAAGACTGACCTATCATTGTATATCCTTGCATTAACAGTATCTCCCATAAACCCATAGGTCATGCCAATATAAGAATACAAGCCGGGGTCATTATTTTTTATTTTAAGCCCTTTCAAAAAACAACCCAGCGCTTTAGTGTAATCCTTCATTATTCCGTAACAATTGCCCATATTGACGTAAGCATCGTAAAAGCCGGGGACGAGTGCTATCGCCGTTGTATAGCTATCAATGGCTTTCTTTTGCATCCCCCGCGCTGTATAAACAGCTCCTAAGTTACTGTATGCTTCCGCATAATCGGGCTGCATTTTAATTGCTATGTTCAGGTATTTCATGGCGCTATCCAATTGGTTGAGACGGTAATAATTCGTTCCCAGGTTGTTGTACATATAAAGGTATTGGTTGTTTCTGGACATTACTTTCTTATAATATTCAATTGATCTTGCATAATTTTTTTTGTAGCCTGCCAGTTGTCCGAGCAAATAATAAGGTTCAACATACCCATCGATTATTTGCAAAGCGCGATTAGCGGCGGTTATTGCTTCATTATAAACCCGTTCCTGTTCAGCTGGTGTTTTAATTGAATCGTGTACAAGTTTTGTGGTGAGATCTTTTGCATAGTTAAACTGGGCCCGTGCGCTGTTGGGAATATATTGCAGATCGGTGCGAAACAACGTGAGGTTATCTTTCCATGTTTCAGCCCTCTTATATGTTTTAAATGAATAGAGGACAAGCAGCACTCCGACCAAACCAAACAATTTCATATTGTTTTTAATAAGTGTTGAAATGCTGTAAAAATTTCGTTTGACAATTTCTGTTCCTGTGACTTTTGCCAACAGTAAGGATGCGATGATAGCGAATCCAAGTGAAGGTTGGTACAAAAAACGTTCAGCAGCAGTGGAGCGGGTAAGAAAGAATATATTTGAGACAAGGATCACAGGAAGCAGGTAAATGATCAGGCTAAAAACGATCGTATCCTTCTTCAAAAAATTTCTGAAAATATAAATACCGATGCTTACATACACCAATACCGATAATAGTGCCCAAACATTCCCGGGACCAACAATTTTAAAGGTGGCGAATGAGTAGTCGTAAACAAGTGGATGAGGAATAATCAACAGCTTAATATAGGTTCCTATAATTACCATAGCGGTAGCAAAACGATGTGGGTAATCGCTTGCGGAAACTGTATTGTCAATTACCGAAGCTATTTCTCCGACCATCTGCCTGTCAAGCACGGAAGCTCGTATGATCATGTATATAACCGCGGCAAACACATACCCGGCCATAATTACCGCATTCTTCTTAACCGTAGCACTTGTATAGTAAAATACAGCAACGGGGAAAATGACCAGGTACAGGATCGATGATTCTTTCGACATTAAGGCAAGAAAAAAACAAAACAACGAGATAATTAATTTACGCGGCACATTATTTCTCACATAGTCCAATAGCGTATTTAATGAAATAAGGAGAAACAAAAATGACAGGATCTCATCGCGGCTTTTAATATTGGCGACCACTTCCGTATGCAGAGGATGAGCAATAAATAAAAGGCTTGCGGCAAAAGGAATAAGCGGACTCATGTCAATGAATAATTTCCGCAGCGTAAAAAACAGAATGAAACCTGTCAGCGCGTATAGCAAAACATTGATTACATGTCCCGCAGTAGGATTATCAGGCCATAACTCCCATTCCGCCGCGAACATTACCACAGATAGGGGCCGGTAAAACATCTCATTTTTACCATCACTTCCGTACCAATATGCCGTCTGTAATAATTTAGGGATCCCCGCAAAACCTTGTTTAGTAAGAAAATTCCCCTTTATGGTTGGGATATCATCCAATACAAATTTGTGATTGAATGTATTTGAGTAAAGTACAAAACCAAGCAATGCTACAATCAGCGCCATAATTACCAGCCGCTTTTTATTAAGCTCGGGATGTAAATTTTTATTTACTACGGCAGGATTGCCCTGTTGTTTATTGGTGCTTTTTTTTACCATTTCCGCTATTGATGTGTTAAAAATCGCAATTTATCCTTAAACAAAAGCTAAAACATAAAAATAAGGGGATTGCAAGGACACGAGCGCTGAAAATTGATAATAAATAATAGTAATTAAGCCTTCTATAATACAGTATTTTTATATTTTTGTCTGTATAATATATTGGTTTTTATGGAGTTTGCCATGCGGACCATGTGGGAACTGATTATATCAGCAGCATAAGAAACCAGATGTAGTTAAATTACCGATCATCCATTTGTTAAGCGCATAACTATGTTTAAGAAAACACTCCTGTTATTTTCCCTTCTGATATGCACTTTATTTGTAAAAGGGCAGAGTGCAAAAAAATTTTACAGCACCGGAGGGAAATTTCTTGAAAGTCTGTCCTACCAGGATGCAATTGCCAGTTATACGAAAGCAATAGAACTTGATCCCAAGTATGTTAAGGCTTATCAGGCCCGCGCATATTGCTATGAAAAAACAGGAAAAAGTGCTGATGCGGCCGATGACTACAGGCGCGCAACTGTTTTTGCACCCAAGGATAAAGAAAATTATTACAATGCAGGACGTCTTTATTATGATCTCGGTAAGTATACGGAAGCCGACGCAATGCTCAGGGATGCCATTGTTAAGGATAAAGAATATAGTGAAGCCATAGAGGTTTTTCTCAAGGTTCTTTTGAAGCTCAAAAATTTCAAGGATGGACTGGAGGCTTCACAACTCTGGATTGATAATAAAAGAACAGCACCGGCCTATTACTATCACGCGGTTATGTTGGACAGTCTGAAAAATTATATTGAAGCGGAGAAGGACTATAAAAATTCCAAATACTATGACTCAAAGTTTATCCCAGCTTATGTCGGACTTATTCTTGTACAGGATAAACTGAAAAAGTATGACGAAGCATTAAGCATTGCTGATGTAGCGATATCGAAAGATCCGACCAATAAAGATATTTTTTATGCCCGCAGCTGCATCTTTGCCAGCAAAAATGATTTCGGAACAGCTGTGAATGATATTTCAAAGGTAATTGTCAGCGATCAGAACAATGAAATGTTATTCATGAAGAGGGGAGAGTATTACGAAAAATTAGGTCAATACCAGAACGCGATATACGACTTCTCAAAAGTGATCGGGATGAACGGGAAGGATCTTTTGCAGGCTTATTACAAACGCGCCTGGAACTATGAACAGCTTACCAATTTTAAATCGGCAGCGGTCGATTATGAAAAGATAATGACACTTGCTCCGAATAATGAGAAAGCCAGAGAGATGATGAAGGCCGCTATAGAAAAACTGTTCGAGTTGAACCGTGAAAGTTATAAACCCGAAATAGAACTTCTTACACCTAAAGCAAATGAAAAGAATGTAGTTAAACTTCCCGGCGATAAAACGGAGATCGTAGTAAGGGGGACTGTTAAGGATGCAAGTAAGATCAAGGCTATAAACATCAATAATGTTCCTGCTAATTTTAGTAAGGACACTCTTAATCCCGATTTCAGTGGAGGAATTCAGATAGGCACCGGAAATGAATTTTCGATAACGGCAAGCGATATATACGATAATACTAAAAAAATTATCTACACTATCGATCGCACGGAGATCAATAAGCCTTTGGTTGAATTAATATCGCCGATGGCTTCGTCTGACAATGAAATATTCATGGATAATACCAACCCCGAACTTTATATTGAAGGCAAAGTAAAGGACGAGAGCCTGATCGAATCAATTATCGTTGAAGGTGTTTCGGCCAGTTATGCGCTTGAAGCTTTAAATCCGACCTTTTCCATCAAAGCGAGCATTGCCAATAAAAACGATATAAATATCAGGGTGAGAGATATCAATGGAAATGAAACAAATGTAAAATACAAACTCAACAGGGAAGGGGCGCTTGTGGCCAGGGATAATCCTATGGGTATTACCTGGGTCGTATTTGTTGAAAATACCAATTACAAGAACTTTCCGATACTCGAAGGACCCGGTAAGGACGTGACCATGATGAAATCAGCACTTGTAAATTATAAGGTGAATAAAATAATTCATAAAAAAGATCTTACCAAAGATGGTCTTGAAAAATTCTTCTCTATTGAATTGCGCGATCAGTTAAGGCTGAATAATGTAACATCAGTTGTTATCTGGTATGCCGGTCATGGTAAGTTCGTGAACCAGACAGGCTATTGGATACCTGTGGATGCCAAAGTGGATGATGAGTTCACTTACTTTAGCATAAATAATTTAAAAGGATCGCTCCAGGGATATGATAAATTGGCCCACCTCCTCGTAATAACTGATGCATGTGAATCCGGTCCCTCATTTATGCTTGCCATGCGTGCAACACCTAAGGAAAGACGCTGTGATGATTGGGAATCAACAAAACTGAAATCCTCCCAGGTACTTTCATCCGCCGGTTTCGAATTGGCTGCCGACAACTCCCAGTTCACAAAAACATTCGCTGCCTCATTGAACAACAATCCGGATGGCTGCATTTCAATTGACAAGATTTCGGAAAAGGTAGCCTCTGCTGTTCAGAAAACAGCTAACCAGGCCCCGAAACTTCGTAAGATCAAGGATCTCGAGGATGAAGACGGCACCTTCTTTTTCATGAAAAAATAATGTAGAAATGACTCATGTATCGTAAAAAAGATGGTTTCTTTTTAATTCTCCTTTGCTTCCTTTCAGGTCAGTTATTCTCACAACTTTATTCATTCGACAATTACTCCGTAACCGAAGGTCTTATTCAATCCAATGTCATTGGTATTGTACAGGATAAAAAGGGGAATATATGGCTCGGAACAGAAGGCGGACTTTCACGATTCGATGGAAAGACTTTTTACAATTACACAACCGACGATGGCTTAGCTGATAACAATATCAGCGCCATGCTCTTGACCAGTAACGACGAGCTTTGGCTTGGGCACAGTTCCGGTACCATAACCCGTTATATCGACAACAAGTTTGAAAAGCTATCACCTGACAGTATCAGGGATAAAAAGATCTATTCTATTTATGAAGATAAGACAGGCAAAATATGGGTGTCCGTTGCCATGTTTGGTGTTGTACTGATCAATAAACCAAATGACGAACTTACTGCTGAAGGGAATTTAAAATTCTATTGTTCCGGCGACGGCCTGAGCAGCTATGTGTTCAGTATGTTTGAGTCGAAAAACGGAAACATCTGTTTCCTCACTGATGTAGGAGTAAAATATTTATTACCCGGCTCAGACAAGTTCGAATTCCTTCGTATAAACGGACAGTCGGTAGCTTATGTGTCCGCTATCAAAGAAGATGAACAAGGTAACCTTTGGTATGGTTCCACTTTAGGTCAACCGGCACTTGTAAAGTATGATCCGGTGAAAAGATCAACCAGGTCATTTCCCGTTCCTGTATGGATACGCGATATTGTTTTTGATAAGAATGGTAATACCTGGGCGGCCACATGGGGCGACGGACTGGTTAAACTATCCGCTGATGGGAAATTGACGAACTATCACGCAGGTAATGGTTTGCCAGCCTTGAAAATTTACGCGCTGAGTATTGACCGTGAAGGCAATATACTGGTTGGTACGCAGGGCAGCGGGTTATTCATCTTTAAAGGTGAGCGCTTTATTACGTATAATGTTTCCCAGGGATTGATCAATGACAAGGTATGGGCTGTTCAGGAAGTGGAGAATGGAAATATTTTTATTGCAACAGGCAACGGTGTATCTGTATTAGATCCTGTCGCAGGCACGTTTAACAATCACGAAAAGATCATAGGCAGCGGAAAGGTGGCATTTCGTGCGGCAGTCCGCGACAGCAAAGGAGATGTTTGGCTGGGTACCTACCAGGATAAATTATTGAAGTACAACTCCAAAACAAATGAGTTCGGTGCTGTTTCTGTTGTTAATGACTTTATAAGTAATCCATTCATTGCCGCGTTGTGCGTTGACGCAAAGGATAATATCTGGATCGCTACTGGTAATGCTTTGGTTGTGTTTGATCCTGAGGCCACCAGTATAAGAGACTTTGTAGGCACAAGGAATTTCGACGCGAAAGAAATAAACGCGTTATATTGCGATTCAAAAAATAATATATGGATCAGTGTTGTCGGAAGAGGGTTGTATAAATACAATGGAAAAGATTTTAAATTATATGCTAAAAAGGAAGGATTAACAAATACCTCACCCACAGCATTAACAGAAGACAAAGCGGGTAACTTATGGATCGGCACATCGGGCGGCGGGGTATTTGTATACAATGGCACAGCATTCAGGCACTATACAACACAGGATGGTTTGGTATCGGATTATATTAACCTGCTTGTTACAGACAATAAAGGAGATGTCTGGATAGGAACAAACAAAGGCCTCAGTCGTTTTGTTCAAAATTCAAAAAATTTTATTTCCTATGGTAAATTCGAAGGGTTCACGGCCATTGAGACCAAGCCGAATGCTGTTCATGTCGATAAAAAAGGAAATATCTGGTTTGGTACTGTGAACGGGGTAATAAAATACAACTCTACATACGATCAGCTGAATACGCTTGAAGCGCTTACCAATATCACTGATATCAAATACAATTACTCACGCTCTATTCCCCTTGAAAATAATTATTCTTTGGGCTATGATCAAAACACATTGATGTTCAGCTATTCAGGTATATGTATTTCCAATCCCGACGCGGTAAAATTTATGGTAATGCTTGAAGGGGAAGAAGAGAACTGGCGGCCTGCAACAAATCAAACATCGGTCATTTATTCAAATCTTGCTCCCGGTAATTATACCTTCAAAGTCAAAGCTTCCAATAACCTGGGAGTATGGAACAAGGAACCTGTAACATTTTCATTCCGCGTAAGGCCTCCCTGGTATTTCACCTGGTGGGCATACCTTACCTATGTGGTTGTCGGAGTGGTATTATTCTTTACATATGTAAAATGGAGGGAACGCAAATTAGTGGTGGAAAAACGTGTGCTTGAGGAAAAAGTTCGTAAAAGAACGGCGGAAGTAGTGGAAAAGAACAAGCAGTTGGATGAAAAGAATAAAGATATAATGGCCAGCATACGCTATGCAAAACGTATACAGGATGCCATACTGCCGCCTGATGAATTTGTGGAAAAATATTTGCCGAAAACATTTATCCTGTTTAAGCCTAAGGATATTGTGAGTGGAGATTTTTACTGGCTGCACGACAAAGGAGATAAAGTGTTGTTCGCAGCAGTTGATTGTACGGGACACGGCGTTCCAGGAGCATTCATGTCGATTATCGGGCATAACCATCTTGAGCAAATAGTGGGTGAACAGGGGATCACTCAACCCGCGCTTGTTCTGGACGCGTTGAATAAAAGTGTAAGTGAAACTTTGCGCCAATCACACGCGGAAGAGCAGGTAAAAGATGGCATGGACATTGCGCTTTGTATGTTCGATCGTAAAACAAACGAGCTGCAGTATTCAGGAGCGTTTAATCCATTGTACCGGATACGTAACGGTGTTTTAAATGAAATAAAAGCGAATAAATTTCCAATTGGCAACCTTAAGTCGGGTGATCAGCATAAATTTACAAATCACAGTATACAACTGGAAAAAGGGGATAGTATATATATCTTTTCTGATGGCTATGCTGACCAGTTCGGAGGGGCGAATGGGAAAAAACTGAAATACAGCGCGTTTAAGAAAATGCTGCTTGATACGCAACACCTGGATATGAAAGAACAGGGCGAATACATGACCAAAGCGATTGATCAATGGAAAGAGGGATTTGAGCAGGTCGATGATATATTGTTGATAGGAACACGCCTTTAACTCACATTGCTTTTAATGAAGATAGTTAATAGAATATTTCTTCCAATTCTCTTCGGCCATATTGCAATTACCTGTTTTGCCGGCTCCTTGCCAAAGGATTCGGCTGTTGTGAATAAGACTATTGCGTTGGGAAAGATTGATGGGGATAAGGTCACCGACGATTGCAAATTCAATGGAATGAAATTATATGGTAAGATCAAATATGTAACCGCCTTTCCCGATATAAAAATCCAGATAGTTGACGCGTTCCCTGATATTAAAGTAAAAATGGTTGAAGCTTTTCCTGACCAGTGTGGGAAATGGCAGGTAGTCGAGGCCTTTCCCGACCTGAAGGTTCAGATAGTAGACGCGTTTCCGGATATAAAAGTTAAATTTGTGGAAGCATTTCCCGGAATTAAATAACAGATGCCATGGATGAATTGAATCAGCAAATACGAAAACTCCGTTCTGACTATTCGCGGATGGAGCTGAATGAAAGTGAAATTGCAAAAGATCCTGTCCTGCAGTTTGAATTATGGATGAAGGAAGCCATCGCGGCCAACGTAAGCGAACCCCATGCCATGGCCCTTTCCACTGTCAGTGCTGATGGAAAGCCATCTTCCCGTATTGTGTTATTGAGAGGTTTTACTGATAAAGGATTTGTTTTCTATACCAATTATAACAGCAAAAAGGGCGTAGATATTGCTAAAAACCCATATGCTGCGCTGACATTCTTCTGGCCGCAGATAGAACGCCAGGTACGTGTTGAAGGCCGGCTGGAAAAGGTAAGTGCAGAAATATCAGAAAAATATTTTAATTCGCGACCGCGTGAAAGTAAGATAGGAGCATGGGTTTCTGAACAGAGCCAGGTTATAAAAAGCAGAGAAGTGCTTGAAGGAAAATTTGTTGAATTATCGGCTAAATATCCCGGAGAAAAAGTTCCCTGCCCTCCATTCTGGGGCGGTTATTTGTTAAAGCCATCAATGATAGAGTTCTGGCAAGGCCGTCAGAATCGTTTGCACGACAGGATGCAGTTTACATTATCGGATGATGAGATTAGCTGGAATTTACAACGCCTGGCACCTTAAATCAAAAACCCCCGATCGCTCAGGGGTTTCTTTTAATCTTTTTTCTTGGCTGCCTTCTTAGGAGCCGTTTTTTTAGGAACAGCTGTCTCTGCTTTTTCAGCTTTCTTCGCTATCTTTTTTGGTGATGCGCTTCTTGATTTTTTCTTTTTATGAGGGCGACTTACGCCATACGAACCCATAAATATTTTGCCTTTGCGGCTTTTTTTGTCTCCTTTTCCCATTTTTGTTTTTATTTGGTTTAATACCGTAAAAGTAGGCAAAGCAATTCACAAGGCAAAAGCTCTTATGTATTTTTCTTCTTGTAATATTCTTCCTCTATCAGCTCCGAGCGGTTAATGGAATTGCGTAACCATTCGATCATCACCTCTTCTTTCTCTTTATTATCAAGCTGCCAGTGTATCTCCGAATGGTGCAGCTTATGCACAAGTGTATGCAGGCACAGGGCGGCTGATACTGAAATATTAAAGCTTTCTGTAAATCCAAACATGGGTATTTTAACAAACCCATCCGCATGCCGCATAACTTCATCAGATATACCTTTTAGTTCAGTGCCGAACACCAGGGCTGTTTTTGAGGTTATATCCAGTTTTTGTATGATATTATCATCCTTATGTGGGCTGGTTGCAATGATCTTATACCCCTTCTTTTTAAGGTCATTGATGCAAGCCAATGTATTATTCGGATGCTCTTTATACTTAATAAGATTGAGCCATTTTGAAGAGCCCAAGGCGATATCCTGGTTTACTGTATATTGATTTTTATTTTCAATAATGTGTACATCCTGTATCCCAAAGCAATCACAGGAACGAAGCACGGCGCTGGCATTGTGCGGCTGGTAAATATCTTCCAGTACAATAGTAAAGTGTCGTGTACGGTTATTGATCACATCGTAAAATTTCTTTACCCGCTCTTCAGATGCAAATCCCGATAAGTATTCTATCAATTTTTTATTGTCACTCATAAGCAAGTGGTTGTACCAGATTTTATTGATTTGGTAAATTAGTTCCCTCTCCTTCGGAGAGAGTTAGGCTGAGGACTTTGCCGCCAACCCGGCAATCCTATACAACAACCTTGCTCCAACATTGGCATCCCACTCATCTCTACCAGGAGTTACTTCATTAATATCAAAAGCAATGATCTGCTTTCCGCTTTCAACTATCTTTTGAAACAGGAACAATACCTGTTCAAATTCAAATCCACCCGCCACGGGAGTCCCGGTATGCGGACAAAGTTTCGGATCAAGTCCGTCAATATCAAAACTCAGGTAAATCTTTTGCGGAAGTTCTTTAATAATACCTGCGCAAATATCTGCCCAGGAAGCGCCTTCATATTGACGGGTTTTAATATCCCTGTCATAAAATGTTTTTATCCTACCATTTGAAGCTCTTTCCAGGTTAGCTTCTGCTTCGCAGTAGTCACGTATTCCAACCTGCACAAGTTTACTCACTTGCGGAATTTTTATGGCATTGAACATGATGGAAGCATGCGAGAACTCAAATCCTTCATAAGCATCACGCAGGTCGGCATGCGCATCGATCTGTAATATGGCAAAGGAAGAGTGCCTTTCAGCCAGTGCCTGCATAAGTCCAAGGGGAGTACTATGATCTCCGCCGAGCAGCGCGACAATTTTATTATTATCAATGTAGTGCAGGGCCCTTTCTTTTACCCATTCATTCATACTTCTGCAGGCTTTATTTATTTCCGCCTGGATAAGTTTCATGCTTTTATTTGAAGAAGGTTCTTTGCCCGCTTCATACATGGCAATATACTTTTCGGCTTTCTTTCTCAACCCGTTACTGGTAGTTTGAAGCTTTTTAGAAACCGGTTCCATAGCAATGCCGATCTTCCACGCGTCTTTTATATAGGGATCGTACAGGTCAACCTGGTACGATGCATCGTAAACAGCCTGTGGTCCTTTGGCAGTTCCCGAACTATAAGAAACTGTCACTTCCCATGGAACGGGAATAACAACAATGGTTGCTTCATCGGTAGAGAAAGGGAGCCCGTAAATATTGTTATTGGTATCACCAATACTATTAGGGTCGAAGTTTTTTATTTTATCCTCTTTGCTCATAATATCCGTTTAAGTTTAAACTGAGTTAAGCACGCTGCTCAATGATTTCGCTTCGTCACTGAGCGAAGTCGAAGTCCGGCAAAACTACATAAAATAAAAAGTCCCCCCGCTTAATGCGGAAGGACTTTTTGTTCTGAGAACAAGCGAAATTACTTGTTAACTGTCTTTTTCAGATCAGCACCAGCTTTGAATTTTGCTACTTTTTTAGCAGAAATTTTGATGGTTTTTCCGGTTTGTGGGTTACGACCGTTTCTGGCAGCACGTTTTGCTACAGAGAAAGTACCGAAACCAACAAGAGCAACTCTATCACCTTTTTTAAGTGCTTTAGATGTAGCGTTGATGAATCCATCAAGAGCACGACCAGCGTCAGCTTTTGAAATTTTTGCTTCAGTTGCAATTGAATTTACTAATTCAGCTTTGTTCATTTTTTTGAGTTTTAGGTTAAACATTTATTAATTAACAGAACAGTAGCAAAAGTAATTTAATTCAGCATTCATGCAAGGTTCAGAGGTATAAAAATGAAAGATTGTTGATAAATCGCTATTTTGTTAATAACTGCCTCTGAAGGCCTTTATCCATGATGTATTCAGAAAGCAGGTGTGCCCGGATTTACCTGATCAGGAAAAGGCAAAAAAGCTGTATCCCTTTGTTTATCGTAATTTCCATTGATTATTAATGGGAAAACCCCGCAGGAACTCAGTTGTAGTCATTCGCTTCTTACCCGCAAGCTGCAGTTCATGTATGCACACATAACCACCTTTTGCTGAAACTTTCAAATATGCAGTTGAATCTGTAAAAATAGTTGCTGCCGCCTGAGATAAAACATTCAACTCTCTGGAGGTTTTAAAAAGCTTGACAGTAAATATTTTTCCCTGCGGGGATACAAGCTCAGTAAAGGCTCCCGGATGCGGACTCAATCCGCGAATGGTATTATGTATTTCCGTTACCGACTTAGACCAATCGATTCTGCAGTCATCTTTAAATATCTTCGGCGCATGCCTTGGTATTTCTCCCGGCCTGATCAATTGCTGCTGATCTGTTTCTGTATATGATTTATGTTGAATAGCCATAACAGTTTTTAATACAAGGTTTGCTCCTGTGTTCATCAGTTTGTCGTGCAATTCACCGGCTGTTTCATTTTCATCTATTGCTACTCTCTCTCTGTATATAATCTTCCCTGTATCAATTTCGTGTTGTAGGAAAAAAGTAGTTACTCCACTTTCCACTTCACCGTTTATAACAGCCCAATTAATAGGTGCAGCGCCTCTGTATTGGGGCAGGAGGGAAGCATGGAGGTTAAAGGTTCCCAGGCGAGGCATCCTCCATACAATTTCAGGCAGCATGCGAAAAGCCACTACAATTTGAAGGTCGGCATTTAGCGCTTTCAGCCGGGCAAGAAATTCTTCGCTTTTTAATTTTTCGGGTTGTAAAATAGTAAGGCCCTTCTCAACTGCATATTTTTTTATGGCTGACTGATGTATCTCCAATCCACGACCTGCAGGTTTGTCGGGCGCCGTAACTACACCTACAATATTAAACTTGTTCTTAACCAATATATCTAATGAAGCCACAGCAAAATCGGGCGTACCCATAAAAATAATTCTCAACGGACTCTCATTTTGCATAATGGTATTCTTTAATTCTTTTTAAGAGAAGGATCAATCTGGTACGCCTTGCTCATCATTTCATCTGACTTCTTCTGATCGCCGATGTTGTGGTACGCTACACCTAAATTAAGGTATGCCTGTGCATTACCAGGCTTGAGTGTTATTGATTTTTCAAAAATCTTAATTGCTTCACTTGTATTCCCCTTCATGGCATAGGCGATCCCCAGATTTTCCAATGCTTCAGCATCTGTAGGATCATACTGCACCGCCCTTAAAAGATAGAAGATCGCTTTGTCAAAATCACCCTTAACCTTTCCGTAGGCCTTTCCGATCGCGTTTTGTGTGGCAATGTGTGTAGGTTGAAGCTCTAATACTTTATGGAAATAATAGATGGAGGAATCACCCAACTCAAGCCCGTCACAGATCAATCCAAGCGCGTAAAATGCATGATGGAATTTAGGATTTATGTCAACAGAAATTATCATTTCATTTTTAGCCTTTATAAGGTATTGCTGCTTTTCAGGATTCATTTCCTTTATTGCATTCGCTTTGCCAAGCAGAACATTTCCATAATAATAATGGACTTTTGCGCTGTTGGGAGATGACTTAACATCTTTAGCAAATAAACTGAGATCATCGTACCAGTCTTTATTACGTGTAACCGTTTTGTAACTGAAGGCGATCGATATAAACGCAAGCGGCAGGATAAGTTTTACCGGAAGTTTTAATGATCGCATATCGACTTTAAGTGTATTCAGTAACAATGCGGCAATAGCGATACAAAATGCCAATGAAGGCAAAAACAAAAAGCGCTCACCCATTGGTGCCCCTATATTAAATACAATGTTTGATATTAAAAAGACGGTGGCTATAAAGAACAGAATGCAAAAGGACAATAACAGGTTGATTTCTTTTACACTATCTTTTTTATAGATATTCAACCAAGCCCAACCGCCCAAACCTGCATAAACGGCAAAAGGAAACAATGCGGAAATGCTGCCCCAGCCAATTATAGGTATCTGGTTAAATGAATATTCGGATGAAAGAGGATGAGGAAAAAACAGCAGCCATAAATATTTCCCCAATATGCATGAAATGGTCGCGAGTTTATCACCCAGGGTAGCGTTCACAAAAGGATTCTCCATGATGTCGGGGTTCGTGCGGTCACCGATAATCCCAACAAAATGCCAGCGGATAAGAACAAATACAATTGCAACGACGAAATAGGGCATAGAGTCGCGGATATTTTTTTTAAGTGGATCATTAGTGAAACAGTACAATGAAAGCGGAATGATAAACATAAATGTGATTCCGTTCTCTTTAGCCATAAGTGAAAGAAAATAGGCCAGGCAGCCTAAGTAGACATGCTTCTTTATCCCGGACCGCACCCCCTTGAACAACCAAAACATTGTAAGTAAAAGAAAGAGCAAACTTAATATCTCATCTAAGCTTTTTATGTTTGCGACCACTTCGGTGTGAATAGGGTGGAACACAAAGATCAGTGCGGTTACAAAAGCCAAAAGGCTTTTATTCTCAAAAATAGTTTCGACAGTTATAAAAATAATGATACCGATAAGCGCGTAAAACAGGACATTTGTTAAATGTCCTACAAAAGCGTTCTTCCCGAATAATTCGTATTCTACAGCAAACAGAACGAGGGAAAGCGGGCGATACCTGCCACCACTAAGGTCCAGGGCCTTTCCATATATACCTGTAAACAGATCTTTGGTGAGCAGATCGGGAATCCCCTTAAGCCCTTGTTGTGTAAACCTGTTATTTGTAATAACTACAGCATCATCCAGCGCAAACTCATTGTATAGTGTATTAGCATATAGTAAAACTGAAATAATAAATAAGGAGCCAATATAAAATTTGCGATATCTGCTGTTGTTCAGCGGTAGTGGAGATTTAACACCCGGTCTCTTTTCCTGCACAGGTATGTTTTTCTTATTCTTTTTACTCATATTCAGAACACACTTTATACTTGCTACTTATTTGATCACTTTATAATCTGTCAGCTTTATAATATCTCCGGCCATGCATATGCTCGCCGCATTTTTATCTAATTCGTATTTTATCCAGACCTCCTTTTTCTCCTGTTTAAGTTCTTCAGGGAGACTCAGCACTTCCAGCTTCTTTCCTGAACCAAGCTGAAGTAAATAGCCGCATCCATCCACTTCGTATTTGATGACAGTGGCACGCGCATATCCGGCTTTTTCATAATCAGGCACTTCCTGCTTCTTAGCTGTATCTGTGGCTGAAGCCGCTTTCTTTGAACAACAGCAGGATATAATGCCAAGAGAAGAAATAAAAACGAATAGTATATATAGTAGATATTTCAGGTGCTTCATCTTGTATGATTTTAATTTATTTAAAGCTAAAAAAAATATCGATGCAAATTCTTCTACTTTTATACTACTATGCTCATTACTTGGGCGAAATTAAAACCTTTGTAAGTATAGTAAAATAGAGTTTTTTGTTAATATATTGTCGCCTAAGCTTCGTAGTACTCTGTATCATGAATTTATCAAACCGAATTAAAATTGTTTCCGGGCCCATACTGGCCCTGATTATTTTGTTTTCATTTGATTTGTCACCTGGCAACCCATTAGTTACCAAAATGGCTGCCGTTACCGTATGGATGGCTGCCTGGTGGTTTACAGAGGCTGTGGCTCTTGCCATAACAGCATTATTGCCATTGATCTTATTGCCAATAACAGGTATTCTCGACGGAAAAACAACAGCCGTGCAATACATGGATCAAACAATATTTTTATTTATCGGCGGCTTTATAATTGCCATAGCCATTGAACGATGGCAACTTCACCAGCGCATCGCGCTTAAAATATTGACAATTATGGGCTCAAAACCGGCCAGCATTTTATTCGGAATAATGATCGCTGCATTTTTACTGTCAATGTGGATATCGAATACAGCCACAGTAATGATGCTGATACCTGCAGTGCTTGCCGTTATTTACCAGATTGAGTACCATGTTAAAAATAAAGAACAGGTACGAGAAATATCACTCGCATTACTCCTTGGACTTGCTTATTCCGCTACAATTGGTGGTATGTCCACATTAGTAGGCACCCCAACTAATATGATATTTTTACGGCAATACAACGACAAATTCCCGGGTAATCACGATATGAATTTTGCAAACTGGTTTGTAATAGCTTTTCCGCTGGCACTCGTTTTAATGCTATTGGCCTTCTTTATAATAAGTCAGTTATTCCTGAGAAAAATAAACACCCCGGTTGTTGAAAGGGAATATTTCTCCGGCGCGTATAAAAAACTGGGACCAATGAATTACGAAGAAAAAGTTGTAAGCATAGTGTTTTCCCTCACTGCCTTACTGTGGTTCACACGGTCTGATATTGATTTTGGGATCTTTATAATGAAAGGCTGGGATAACTTGTTTAAATACAGGGAATTTTTAAACGATAGTACAGTCGCACTTTTTATGGCGGTTCTGTTATTTATAATTCCGGCAAGGTCGGAAAGGACAAGAGCTATTATGATCTGGGAAGATGCAAAACGTTTGCCATTGGATATCATTTTACTTTTTGGTGGTGGATTTGCCCTTGCAAAAGGTTTTGAAGTGTCAGGCTTGAGCACCTGGCTGGCCCGTCATTTAAGTTTTTTGTCAGGATCGAATATCTACCTGTTCATATTTATCATGTGTGTGATAACGACCTTGATCAGTGAATTCGCTTCCAATGTAGCGTGTATTCAATTAATGATCCCTGTTTTGTTAGTCATCCAAAAGGATATGAATATTCACCCTTTAATATTACTCATTCCTGCAACCCTTGCGGCCTCACTGGGGTTTATGTTGCCTGTGGCTACAGCACCAAATACTATTGTGTTTGGTACAAATAAGATAAGGACTCATGAAATGATGAAAACCGGATTTTGGCTAAATCTGATTGGTGTTATACTGATAACTTTAACTATGCTATTGATCTCAGGTACTTACTCTACGTAAACCACCAGGCCCTTTAAATATTCCCCTTCAGGATGAAAAATATTTACGGGATGATCAGGAGGCTGCGACAGCTGATGAACTATTCTCACATTTCTTCCCGCTTCAATAGCGGCAGCCATTACAGCGCTGTTAAACGAGTATCGGTCAACCACCTGTGAACAGGAAAATGTAAAGATCAATCCTCCCGGCTTTATTTGTTTGATCGCTTCATAATTGAGCCGTTTATAACCCATAATGGCATTGTGTTTTACATTCTGGTGTTTCGCAAAGGCAGGTGGATCAAGGACAATAATGTCGTATGCATTTTGCTTGTCTTTTAAAAAATCAAAGGTATCAATGGCGAATGATTCGTATTTATCCCCAACAGCTGTCGGAAAACCATTTAATTCCATATTCCTGTTTGTAAGCTCTATTGCCTTTTTGGATGAGTCGACTGAATGTACAACAGATGCACCGGCCTTTGCAGCGTAAATTGAGAATCCTCCCGTATAACAAAATGTGTTCAGCACCGATCTTCCCCTTGAATAACCGGACAGTAATTCCCGGCTCTCACGCTGGTCGACAAAAAAACCTGTCTTTTGTCCGCCTTCCCAATCCACTAAAAATTTATGATCATTTTCGGCAACCTCTGTTGAGTGTTGCTTCCCAAACAAATAACCATTCGGCGCTTTTATCTCCGATTGTTTAGGCATGGTCTCTTCGCTTTTGTCATATACGGCATTCAGCTTATCCCCATAAATTTCTTTAAGCGCATCAACAATGTGATTTTTTACAAGATGCATCCCTATGGAATGTGTTTGTAAAACAGCCGTTCCGTTGTAATAGTCAATTATTAACCCTGGCAAGCCATCACCCTCAGCATAAAACAAACGATACACATTGGTTGAAGGTGCATCGATCAAACCAATGTTTTTACGATAATCGTATGCGCGTTGTAGCTTATCTTTCCAAAAATCATAATTGATGGTTTCGTTTTTAAAAGCAAAAACACGAATGGCAATGGTTCCGATCTGACAATGACCTGTACCTAAATAATTCTCTTTATTATCATACACTTCAACAAGATCGCCCTCCTCCACGGTGCCGTGTATCCTGTCTATAGCTCCGGAAAATACCCATGGATGGAATCTGCGCAAACTGGCATCCTTACCAGATTTTAAAGTTACTTTAACTGCTGGTTTTTGCATACGTTTCAATAACGACTGATTACCGACTTCCGATCACTGATTACTGTTTTTACTCACATCACCCATCAACACATACTGTACTATATTTGCTCCCATCTTTAAAGCCTTTTGGTGAGCTTCGGGTGAATCTTTATGAACATCAAATGATTCCCAACCATCGCCCAGGTCACATTCAAAATCATAAAAGCAAACCAGGCGGCCCTCATAAATAATTCCAAAACCCTGAGGGGCTTTATTATCATGTTCATGAATTTTCGGGAGGCCACCGGGAAAATCAAATTTCTGGTGGTAAATAGGGTGGGAGAAGGGCAACTCAACTAATTCCAGTTCAGGAAAAATTTTTTTCACCTGGTTACGGATAAATTTGTCCATACCATAGTTGTCCGATATATGAAGAAAACCGCCGCCGGTAAGATACTTACGCAGGTTGTCTATTTCCTGCTGATTGAATACTACATTACCATGACCTGTCATGTGTACAAGCGGGTAATTGAAAATTTCAGGACTGCCTGCTTCAACAATCCCTTGTTCGGGGTTAATATTGGTTTTTAAATTATCGTTACAGAATTTGATGAGGTTAGGTAATGAGGTCTCGAGATTAGCGTACCAATCGCCGCCGCCGTTGTATTTCAGCAATGCAATTTGATAGGCAGGTGAAATTGGTTTAAATGAATAACAAAGAAATTAATTTACCCATTTAAAACATAGTTGCGAACTCATTAAGTGTGGTTGACAATATTAATCACATTGCAGGCCACCAAAGCCGCCGTTTCTGTACGTAAACGCGAATCACCAAGACTTATTTCTTTAAACCCGTTTTGTAAGGCCAGCTCAACTTCCTTTGGAGAAAAATCTCCTTCGGGTCCAATTAAAACCAAGACATTTTTACCTGTTATATATAATTTTTTTAGATGTAGTGGGCTCATACTCTCCTCTCCGCTTGGAGAGGAGCCGCCTGCCTGCCGTCGCGCTGGCTTTTCAGCGGCAGGCAGGGAGGTGAGGAGTGGGTGGCAATGAGCAATAAACTTCTGCCCCTCAAACGTTTTTTTTACCAACTCTTCAAAGCCCTTCATTTCATTTAGCTTGGGCAAATAAGCCTTAACAGATTGCTTAATGGCTGAAACCAATATCTTATTTAATCGCTCGGTTTTAACGACCGTGCGCTCAGAGTGCTCACATTCAATAGGCGTTATTTCATCGATTCGATAATTTTTACAACGCAACGTTTTGCATTTGCGGCTGTAAGTTCGGCTTTATAAAAACCGCCTATGCCATCCACGAGGTATATACAATCTCCTTCAGTTAAGCGCAATACACGTACAGCATGTTTTGATTCTTCTTCACTTAGCGTGTAAATAAGGGCAGTTATATCCGGGGTGTAGAATAAATTCATCTATCAAAAATACATAAAATAAAAGCCCCTCCGTCTTAGACGGAAGGGCTTCATGTTTAATTCATTATACTATTAATCCTCTTTTTTCTTCCTGCTCGTTTTAGGAGCGCCTGGAACAGTTGGTTTAACGATTTTAATACGTATTTCCTGCTTTTCCTTATCAAGATCCAGTTCAATAGTATCACCTTCGCCGAGATTTGATTTTATGATCTCTTCAGCAAGAGGATCTTCAACATACTTCTGAATGGCACGCTTCAGCGGTCGGGCGCCTAAATTGGCATCGAACCCTTTGTCCGCAATAAAATCTTTGGCTTCCTCAGTCATTTTAACAGAAAAGCCCAGTGTATTGATCCGTTTGTATAATTTTTCCAATTCAATATCAATGATCTTGTGAATATCTTCACGACCAAGTGAGTTGAATACAACCACATCATCAATACGGTTAAGGAATTCAGGCGCGAACGCTTTTTTCAAAGCACCTTCAATAACATTCTTGGCATTATCATCGGCCTGATCTTTCTTCGCGCCGGTAGAGAAACCTACACCTTGTCCGAAATCCTTTAACTGGCGTGAGCCAATATTGGATGTCATAATAACAATAGTGTTCTTAAAATCAACCTTGCGGCCAAGACTATCTGTCAACTGTCCATCATCTAAAACCTGTAACAATAAATTGAACACATCAGGGTGAGCCTTTTCAATTTCATCCAAAAGTACAACGGCATAAGGACGTCTGCGTACTTTTTCGGTCAGCTGACCACCTTCTTCATAACCTACATATCCCGGAGGCGCTCCAACTAAACGTGATACAGCGAATTTCTCCATGTATTCACTCATATCAATACGTATCATTGATTCTTCACTGTCAAATAAATATTTCGAGATGATCTTGGCCAACTGGGTTTTACCAACACCTGTCGGACCAAGGAAAATGAATGAACCTATCGGTTTATTCGGATCTTTTAATCCGGCACGGTTACGCTGTATGGCTTTTACAATTTTCGCTATAGCATGATCCTGACCTATTACACGTCCCTTCAATTCCTCGCCCATTTTGGCCAGCTTGGCACTTTCATTTTGTCCGACACGCTGTACCGGAATACCAGTCATCATTGAAACCACCTCAGCTACATTTTCTTCACTTACCATTTCACGATGGTTCTTGGTTTCTTCTTCCCAGGCTTTCTTAGCCGCATCCAGTTGTTCCAACAGTTGGCGCTCAGTATCACGAAGCTTGGCCGCCTCTTCGTATTTCTGGCTGCGTACTACTTTATTCTTTTCATCCTTTATGTCTTCGATCTTCTTTTCGATCTCAAGAACATTCTTCGGAACATTAATGTTTTTAATATGTACACGTGAACCGGATTCGTCAAGCGCGTCAATTGCCTTATCCGGCAAATGACGATCGGTGATAAATCGTGCGGTTAAACTTACGCATGCTTTAATAGCATCATCTGTATATGTTACATTATGGTGATCTTCATATTTCGATTTAATGTTATTCAATATCTGAACTGTTTCTTCAGGAGTGGTTGGTTCAACTATCACCTTTTGAAAACGTCTTTCCAAAGCCCCGTCCTTTTCAATATACTGACGGTATTCATCAAGCGTTGTGGCACCGATACATTGTATCTCACCGCGTGCAAGAGCAGGTTTGAACATATTTGACGCATCTAACGATCCGGAAGCGCCGCCCGCACCAATAATAGTGTGTATCTCGTCAATGAAAAGGATCACATCAGGTGATTTCTCCAATTCATTCATAACCGCTTTCATTCGCTCTTCAAATTGTCCGCGGTATTTTGTACCGGCAACGAGGGATGCCAGGTCAAGTGTAACAACCCGTTTATTGAACAAAACACGCGATACTTTACGCTGAATGATGCGCAAAGCAAGTCCTTCAGCAATGGCCGATTTACCAACACCCGGTTCCCCGATCAGGATAGGATTATTCTTTTTCCTGCGGCTTAAAATCTGCGATACACGTTCAATTTCTTTTTCACGACCAACGATTGGGTCAAGCTTGCCTTCTTCAGCTGACTTTGTAAGGTCACGTCCGAAATTGTCGAGTACAGGAGTTTTCGATTTTGATTCGGTAACTTTTTTAGTGCTGCTGCCAAATGCTCCCGGATCATCATCACCTTCATCATCTGCAGGTGTGCCGGGATTTTCAGCCTTTGGATCTATCGTAATATCTTCCAGTTCCTGTTTAACCGCGTCGTAATCCACTTCAAATTTATTAAGCGCTTTTGTCGCGATGTTATTATTATCCTTTAAGATCGAAAGCAACAGATGTTCTGTTCCGATCAGGTCACTTCTATGCAACTTAGCTTCAAGATAGGTGACCTTAAGTGCCTTTTCGGCCTGCTTAACCAGAGGTATATTAGCCAGATTGTTGACTTGCTTGCTGCCGGGAACCAATAATTCCTCAATGACCCTTCGCAATTCCGCCACATTAACATCCAATTTTTTAAGGATCTTTATAGCCAAGCCTTCACCTTCCCTGATTATACCCAGCATAAGATGTTCAGGACCTATATAATCGTGCCCAAGGCGTAAAGCCTCTTCACGACTGAAGGTAATCACGTCACGAACCCTGGGTGAAAATTTTGCTTCCATAACATGCGTTTTTTTAGTTTAACGTAATCTTCACTTAACTTGTTTCAATTTACCTTCCTTGTTTAAAAATACAGCATTTTATTGATGTTTCAAAGCTAAGCACAGGTTTCAATTACATAGTCCGTGGCATCTATTATTTATCAACAAATCATTGTGAGATTTGTTGATAAATCTACCTCATAAATGAGGGAAATTTAGGGTAATTAACTACCTTCGAACGCCTTTGTAATTAAAGGGTATAGCTGCCACTAAACAAATATTGTGCTAATCTGAAATAACTGACAACATAGCATTATGAACGGAGAAAAAATCATCCTGATCAACATAGAAGAGGAAATGAAAACAGCCTACATCGACTATTCGATGTCGGTAATTGTGTCACGTGCCCTGCCTGATGTACGTGATGGCCTGAAACCTGTACACCGCAGGGTTTTATTCGGAATGCTCGACCTGGGCGTAATGTCCAACCGGCCTTATAAAAAATCCGCCCGTATTGTGGGCGAAGTGCTTGGAAAGTACCACCCACATGGAGATACATCAGTTTATGACACAATGGTGCGCATGGCCCAGGACTGGAGCCTTCGCTATACACTGATCGATGGACAGGGTAATTTCGGTTCCGTTGATGGTGATCCACCGGCTGCTATGCGATACACAGAAGCGCGTCTTCGCAAAATAGCTGAAGAAATGCTGGTTGATATAGAAAAGGATACGGTCGATTTCCGGCCCAATTTTGATGACTCTTTGACAGAGCCTACTGTACTTCCTACAAAGATCCCTAATTTATTAGTGAATGGCGCTTCGGGTATCGCTGTGGGTATGGCCACCAATATGCCTCCGCATAACCTTACCGAGGTAATAGACGCTACAATTGCCTATATCGATAACAGATCTATAGATGTTGCAGGACTGATGCAATATGTTAAAGCCCCCGACTTTCCTACAGGCGGAATTATTTATGGTTACGCGGGTGTTAAAGAAGCCTTTGAAACCGGTCGTGGCCGTATTGTAATGCGCTCCAAGTCAAATATTGAAACATTGCCTAACGGACGCGAACGTATAATTATTTCCGAGATCCCTTACCAGATCAATAAAGCGGAGATGATAAAGAAAACGGCCGACCTGGTTAATGATAAAAAACTGGAGGGCATTTCTGACATACGTGATGAGAGCGATCGCAATGGTATGCGTATTGTGTATGAATTGAAGAAAGACGCTATCGGGAATGTAGTACTTAATAATCTGTTTAAGCAAACTGAATTACAATCTTCCTTCAGTGTAAATAATATCGCGCTTGTAGGCGGTCGCCCGGTAATGCTTAACCTGAAAGATCTGATCACTCACTTTGTGGCTCACCGTCATGATGTGGTTATCCGCAGGGCTAAGTTCGACCTGTCGCAAGCTGAAAAACGTGCGCACATATTACAAGGCTATCTGATCGCGCTCGATCACCTGGACGAAGTAATTAAACTTATCCGTGAATCCGCAACTCCACAGGATGCGCAGGATGGCCTGATAAAAAGTTTCGGCTTTACCGAGGTTCAGGCAAAAGCCGTTCTTGAATTAAGACTGCGTGTGCTGACAGGTCTGGAGAGAGATAAGATCAAAGAAGAGTATAACAACTTAATGGAGCTGATCAAATATTTGAAAGATGTTTTAAGCGACGAGATACTTCGGATGGAGATCATTAAAGATGAGCTACGTGATATAAAAGAAAAATACGGCGACAAGCGCAGAACAGAAATTGTTTTTGCAGGCGACGAGATCCGTATGGAAGATATTATAAAGGATGAGGATGTGGTTATCACTATATCTCATATGGGTTACATTAAACGCACAGCGCTTGCCGAATACCGCAGGCAGGGCAGGGGAGGCACAGGCTCAAAAGGAACATCCACACGTGATGAAGACTTTTTGGAACACCTGTTTGTAGCTTCAACACATAATTACTTAATGTTCTTTACAGAGCAGGGGCGTTGTTTCTGGTTGAGGGCTTACGAAATACCTGAAGGCAATAAAGGATCTAAAGGAAGAGCCATACAGAACCTGATCAATATTCCTCCGGATGATAAAGTGAAGGCATATATTAATGTCAACAATTTATCTGATGAGCAATACCTGAATAACAATTTCATTATAATGTGTACTAAAAAAGGTACCATTAAGAAAACAACACTGGAAGCTTATTCACGTCCACGTCAGAATGGTATCAATGCCATCACCATCCGTGAGGGTGACAGTCTGCTGGAAGTGAAACTTACCAATGGAAGCTGCGAGATCATGTTGGCCACCAAACAGGGCAAAGTGGTTCGGTTTAACGAAGCCAAAGTCCGTCCGATGGGTCGCAACGCGTCCGGTGTACGTGGTGTGAACCTGGATGATGAAGGCGGAAATACAAATGAAGTAATTGGTATGATTGCATTACCTGATCCGTCGGTGAACGTACTTGTGGTTTCTGAAAAGGGGCTGGGTAAACGCTCGGAACTGGAAGAGTATCGTGTAACTAACAGGGGCGGCAAGGGTGTGAAAACGCTTAATATGACTGAGAAGACAGGTAACCTCGTTGCAATAAAAGATGTTACAGATAAAAATGACCTGATGATCATTACCAAATCAGGTATTACTATACGTTTAGCGGTGGCTGACCTGAGGGTTATGGGCCGCGCCACTCAAGGCGTACGTCTTATCAACCTGAGAGATGATGACGAAATAGCTGCGGTTACAAAAACTGATGTTGACGATAGTGCAGTAGATGTTCCAGCAGTAACTGATGGAACTCCTGCAGCTCCAACTGATACTGATACTCCGGCGAATGAGAACACTTCACCTGAACAAGGAACAGAAGAAACATCTCCTCCGGCTGTTGAATAAGACAATTTTATTGTCTCAATTAAAAATAACCCCGTCCATACTCATTATTGACGGGGTTATTTAGTTTTTAACCCGCAGGTACAATTTATTCAGCCGAATGAATAATTCTCTTATTTTTATGATGTTTTTAACAAAGAAACAATACACTAAAACCCTATACATATGATAAGTAGAATCAGGAAAACACTTTTTGCGCTACTATTTATTGCTGCACCTTTCGTTTTTATACAGGCACAGCCGCAACTCATTGAAAAGATTGAACCACGTGCGGATGGATTAATTATCCCGTATGAAAAGTATAAGATGCCTAACGGACTTACTGTTATAATTCACGAAGACCATTCTGATCCGGTTGCGACAGTAATGATAACCTACAAAGTGGGATCTGATCGTGAAAGTGTCGGAAAGTCAGGCTTCGCTCATTTCTTTGAGCACATGATGTGGTAATATGAATGGAAATACAACCCAGGATCGCACTCAATATTTTAACAATATCCCAAGTAACCAGGTCGAAGTGGCACTGTGGCTTGAAGCTGACCGTATGGGCTATTTACTGGATTCACTTACAAGCAAAAAATTCGAAAATCAGCGTGACGCAGTAAAAAATGAAAAGGCACAGAACCAACAGAACCAACCATATGGTATGATAAGTGAGATCATGGGACAAACACTTTACCCCTTTAAGCATCCGTATAGCTGGCCTGTTATAGGCTATGTTGATGATCTGAACAGGGCTTCACTGAATGATGTGAAAAATTTCTTTCTTCGCTGGTATGGTCCTAACAATGCGGTTTTAACGATTGCCGGCGACGTTGACACAAAACAGGTATTGGCATGGGTTGAAAAATACTTTGGTAATATCAAACAAGGACCGGATGTAAAAAAACTTAAAATTCCGGCGATAACACTTCCCGGTGATAAGTATGCAAGTTACAGGGACAAAATATATCTACCCTTGTCACATCGTGTAATCCCCACAGTTCCAGCGTATCACAGAGATGAGCCGGCATTGGATTGCCTGGCTGATATGATGGGAGACGGGAACAATTCAATATTCTACAGGAATTTTGTAAAAAACGAAAAAGCGGCAGAGGTTGATGTTTATCACCCTACGCATGAGTTATCAGGAGAATTTACGATCAGTATACTTTACTACCCTCCACAGGAAGCATTCCAGGATTATACCGCCTATGATAAAATGTTCAAGGAAATAGAGGAGCGCACCAAAGCAACAATTGATGAATTTGAAAAGACAGAAATAACAGATGAGGCACTTCAGCGTGTTAAAGCAAAGCGCGAAGCCACCGTTTTGCGCGGAGTTGAAAGCGCATATGGCAAGGCGGAAATACTTTCGAATTGGGATTGGATGCTGGGCCGTACATACAATGTAAAGGATGAAATAGAAAGATATAATAAGGTAACCAAAGAAGATATAGTGAGAGTTTTCAATAAATACATCAAAGGAGCAGGAGCGGGAGTTGTTAACGTATACCCCCGCATTTCCGATAAAGATTCTGTTAAGAGTTATAATCCGAAGATGGGCAAAACCCACACCTTCGGCTCCCAAAACAGCAAAGGTGCCCGATTACTATTCATCACAGCTTAAAAACGGATTAAAAATAATCGGCACTAAGACATCGGAAACCCCGATCGTACAGATAGCAATAACGATTGATGGGGGAGATCTTACATTAAATACTGATGAATTAAAGAAGAATGGTATTGCCGAACTGACTGCTCAGCTCTTAAATGAAGGGACTAAAAACTATACAACTGAACAGGTCAGTGCTGAGTTGGATAAGTTAGGCAGCTCTATATCATTCTTTGCAGGTAAAACAACTTCATCAGTTTATATTTCATGTCTGAAGAAAAACCTTGACGCAACCTTAAAGTTACTTGAAGAGAAACTGCTTAATCCACGTTTTGATGAAGCCGATTTTAAACGCGTAAAAAAACAATATAAAGAAAGTCTTGTTCAGCAAAAAAGCAATCCAAATTACACCGCATCAGTTGCGTTTTCGTCATTGCTATACGGGAATAATAATATATGGGGATTAAATCCCACAAAGAAAAATGTCGAAAAAATGGAACTTGCAGACGTAAAGGGATATTATGAAAAAAATTATTCTCCTTCGGCTGCAAGGGTTGTAATTGTAGGTGATGTGGATCAAAATGAAATATTGTCGAAGCTTGAATTCCTGAACAAGTGGCAGGCAAAAGAAGTTAAGGTTAATGCTGCTGTTACTCCGGCGCCGATTGATCCTGTTGTTTATTTGGTTGATAAAATAGGCGCTCCATCTTCCATTATACGTATGGGTCAGATATCGCTGCCTTATGACGCTACAGGTGAATACTTTAAAAACACTGTTGCCAATCATGTGCTTGGTGGAAATTTCAACTCACGCCTTAACATGAATTTGCGTGAAGAGAAAGGCTATACCTATGGAATTCGGTCTGGTTTCAATGGAGATAAGTACAAAGGCACTTTCTTTATTGGATCGGCTGTAAAGCGTAAAGAAACCGGCAACTCTATGGTCGAGATAATTAAGGAGACTAAAAATTATATTCTGAATGGTGTTACTGACGCGGAAGTGGATTATACCAAAAACTCCATGCTAAACGGCCAGGCCATGAACTATGAGACCAATTTTGATAAGGCATTTTTCCTTGGGAACATACTTGAGTATAACTTAAGCAAGGATTATCCTTTACAGCAGGCCCAGATCCTTAAAAGCATGACCAAAGAGGACTTTAATAACCAGATCAAAAAGGCTTATGACCCAAGCAAAATGGCTATTTTAATAGTAGGAGACAAGGTGGCCATTAAACAACAAATGGAATCTCTGAATTTTAACGTTAAGGATTTCAATGAAAAACTTAATCTTAAAAAATTCAAGGAACTTGATGTTGATTGATCCGCTTATACGATAATATTCCGATCAGGAAAAACCTTTCCATATATGGGAAGGTTTTTCTATTTTTAGGCACGTTTATTGTAAAATATAGAAAAATTAAGACTATGACTAAACTGAAATTATTGACGGTAATGCTTACAGTTTCTATCACATCTCTGTTCGCGCAAAAAAACAACCTGGTAAATACATGGAATTACCTGCGTTCAAAGGAACTTGATAAAGCAAAAACTGCAATTGATGCGGCTGCTCAAAATGATGACACCAAAAACAGCCCCAAGATGTGGCTTTATCGTGCACAAACTTATATGGCTATAATGGAAAGCAAGGAAGATAAATACAAAAACCTTGATCCTGATGCGGCAGAGAAAGCTTTCACCGCGGTGGTCAATTGTTTTAAAACAGACAAGGACAAAGTTTACTATGATGATGCCAAAGGAATGCTGATGCCCGCATCTGTGAGGTTATATAACCGGTCGATCGAAGCTTTTAGCGCTAAGGAGTACGATAATGCTATCCGGTACACTACAGCTCTTTTTGAGGGTTTGCCTTTTGATAAGGATGACGCGATGAAGCACCAGAACATTACCGCCGACAAACTGAATTATCAGCTATTCAGCATTGCTTATTCGGCCAAAAACTTTACGCTTGCCAAAGAGTACCTTCAAAAATTGATCGATGTGAAATATAAGGATCCTAATATCTACCTCAATATGGCAGGCATTTATGAGAATGAAGGAAACGCGGAGAAACAATTAAGTTATATTGAGCAGGGGCGCAACCTCTTTGACGACAACGTTGATCTGATCACTGCCGAATTGAATTATTATATCAAACAAAACAAAATTGATGTATTGCTGGATAAAGTGAGCAAAGCCATTGATGCTGCTCCCGACAATGAAATTTTACATTATACGCAGGGTAATATTTACCAGGGTAAAAATGAACTTGATAAAGCCGAAGCAGCATACAAGAAAGCTATTGAGTTAAAGCCGGACTATGGTGACGCAAATTATAATTTAGGTAAATTATACCTGGATAGGGGCATCAATTACAACAATACCGCCAACAATTTACCACCTAAAGAATCAAAGAAAGCACAGGAATTGTCTGATAAAGGTAAAGGGGAGTTTGTAAAGGCCATTCCTTACCTGGAAAAAGCTCATTCAGACAACCCGAAAGATGGAAATGTCACCAAGGCACTTTTGCAGTTATATGTTACCACCGGCGATAATGATAAATACGCGAAGCTTAAAGAGGAGATGAAGAATAATAAATAATCAAAATTGTTCATGAAAAAAAATATTCTTGCCTTATTGATCAGCGGTGCACTGTCATTACAGGCTCAGAATAGCAAAGTTGTTGCCGCCTGGAAATACCTGCAGGATTACTACAATGTAAAAGACACTTCGTCGCTGAGACACGCGAAGGAAGCCATTGACATTGCATCGGCAAATGCCGACTCCAAAACATCGGCAAAAACATGGACTTACCGTGGAAAAATATATCAGACCATATTTGAACAAATGTATCAGGTAGAGTATGATAAACGTCAGAATATCACCGATGTAAACAAAAGAGTATTAGAAGCCTATTTGAATTCAAATATGGATTATTTGCTTATCGCGAATGAAGCCTATTTGACCGCGAGGCAGTTGGATAAGAAGAAAGATTATGAAGAAGAGATAATGCCGCGTTTTTCCGATTGCGCCCGCCACTTTGAAAATTGCGCTGTGGCCAACTACAACCAGAAGAATTATGACAAGGCCTTGATTGGATTTGAAAAAGCAATGGAGATCAATTCAATGAATGGTTCACCCGACACAACCAATATGTCGAATGCGAAGGTTGCTGCCGAGTTGGCACAGAATAACAATAAGGTGAAGATGCTCTATGAAAAACTGCTGGAACACAAGGTAGGAAAGGCTTCTACATATCATAATTACCATTATTTTCTATTGAACAAACTGAATGATGAGCCCAAAGCAATGGAAGTGATAAAAAAGGGACGGGAGCTTTACCCGAACGATGTAACATTAATAAATGATGAGACTAATTTTTTCCTGAAATCGACCAACCCGGATGACGCTGCCAAAGCCCTTAATAACCTTAAGCTGGCACTGGAAAAGGCACCCAATGATGCGATCCTGAATCTCGCCTTAGGAAACCTGTACGATCGCATGGCAAATCCCAAATCAGCTGATACCGGTAAGGATCTGCCCAAGCCCGCTAATTACGAAGAGCTTTGGGCCAATTCCGAAAAATATTATAAAGCGGCTTACCAGCTGAACAAAAACGATGGAACAACATTGTTCAACCTGGGAGCGCTGTACAACAATAAAGCCAGGCGGATGCTGGAACTAAGTTCGGAGATAAAGGATGATACAAAATACAGGAAAGCAGTGAAAGAGGCCAACGATGTTTTAAAGCTGGCCAAACCATACCTGGAAGAGGCCTTTAAGTTAAATGGAAGCGATTGTTCGGTTATCCTGGCGCTGAAACGCATGTACATCAGCACCGGGGAAACGGAGAAGTTTGACGCGATGGATGCGAAGGCGAAGTCCCTAGATTGTCAATGATCACAAGCGACTTGTCCTGTTAACTTCCTCAACGCACTTTTTAAAATTTACCGTGTCGTTTATCGATTTGTAGTATTGAGCGAGCTGCTGATAGGCATTCACAAGATTTTTATTGAATTCCAGCGATTTTTTCCAATAGGCGGCAGCTTCTTCGTTTTTTCCTATCCGTTTTTTCACCAGGCCCAGGTTAAAATAGCCCATATAGTTATCGGGAAATAGTTCGATCTCCTTTTTTATTTCAAGTTCTGCCTGTTCGTAGTTCCCCAGGTAAATGTAAGCCGCGCCGATATTATTATGCAGCAATCTTTCCTTCGGATTTCTGTTGAGCCCTTCACGATATGCATCGATCGCTTTCTGATATTGCCCGATGCTTTCATACGTTTTTCCCAGATCGAGGCAGGCCAATGATGAATGATCAGAGGTTTTAACAGCGCTTTCCCAATAACTGATCGCGTTATTAAAAATGGGAAGCCTGTAAATGGTAATACCCGTGAACAGTAACAGTATGGCCGGAATGATGTATTTATATTTTCTTATGGCTTCGCGCTTAAAAATATCAAATTCACTCACCACAATAAAAATTCCAACCATTGATAGGTAAGTGCGGTGTTCCAGTCCCCCGAAATAGCCGGTGAGCAAAGAAGGAGAGATAAATGCTAAAAACCATATAAACCCAAACAAAATATAATTCCAGCGCTTTTGCTTCGTGAAATATATTCCAACAGCCAATAGCAGCAAAGCAATGCCGGCAAGTATGTAATTGGTATCACCAACAGTCGACATGACAGAAAGGTTAAAGGGAAGTACCATTTTTTGAATGTATTGCAGCAATAAAGGACTGTTTATAAGCAATTCGTTAAATGGGCTTTTAAGCGTGGCTTCATTGGGCATACCTTCAAAAGCCCTGTATCGCATAAAGTACCAGGCCGCGATCACAACTAAATAACCCGAAAGCAGGTAAATGCTTTTTAATGAGAGTAGTTTTTCACGACTTATAATGAGAAGAAATAAAAACGAAATAGCTGTCAACGCCATAGCGCTTTCCTTTGTAAGCAAAGCGACAAAGAATAATAACAGGTGAAGAATAACGTTCTTTACAGAACCCGTTTCGGCATACTTTACCAGGTTAATAAAACTTAACAGGCAAAAAACAGTAATAAGCGAATCGTTACGGCCCGGTATCCAGGCCACAGCCTGGGTTAAAAGCGGATGAGCCGCGAATACAAGACTGAACAGGAATGTGGCCAAAGGATCAATGCGCAGCTGGTGAAACAGAATAAATAAAAGAACGCAGGAAAGAATATGATAAATGATATTTGTGAAATGGAAAAACTTGGGACTGGGTTTGCTTGAAAATTGAGCGTCAAGCAGGAAAGAAAGGGTTAAAATGGGCCGGTAATAATCACGGGGATTATCGGTATGATGTTTTGCATAAAAAACATGTTGTTTAAAGGCCTGGGGGATATTGGAAGGATCCTTTAAAAACGAATAATTATCAATTATAAGGGTAGGTTCATCAAGGCCAATAAACTGGTACGAAACTATGCCGGAATATAAGAACAAAGTGAATAATGAAATGATCGCGATTTGTAATCGTTTGTTCTCTAAAAATGGCAGGCGTTTATTGTTTGAAGTAGGGTTGTTCTTATTTGCCATTCGGCAAACATACTGAATAAATTTGAATAGGAGAAGTGCTTAATTGCCTGATTACCATTATTTAGCTATTTAACATAATGCAAATTATAAGACAAAACAGTATAAGGCGTGAAGAACGCCAAACACTATTTTTTCCTATAATTACGATTATGTGTAAATAGCCGCACAGCCATTATTTTAATGGACTACGTCTTTATTTAATGGAAGCGGACAAATTGTTATGATTGGTCGTCTTAAAGACGGCCTTCCAGACAATATTAAGGAAGAGTTTTTAAAATTTCTTCGACACCCTTAGGCGAAAAAACTATTGGAGTTCCCTTGTTGTTTTTCATATTAGCCTCAAGAACTTCAAATAAAGATTGTGGCGTCATAAAGTACCCCTTTTCTTTACCGTCCATTATAAAAGTAAAAACTATTTGACCAGTATAGTGATGTTGCTACTCATTTTAATATCATTTTGTATCCTGATGTAACATGTTGTAACATTTTGTAAACCTCTTTAGGTAGAATTTGTACCTCAAAATGTCGAGGTACAACGAAGGTACAACAATATAAAAGTCCTAAGGAAATTTTCTGAATTAAAAATAATTAACAAGTGGCCTGTAAGCCTTGACAATAAAGGAGTTGGTCAGATAAAAAATGTTTTTGTCAGATTAACTAATAGGGGGTCTACTTTCCGATACAAAACTTCGAAAAAATATTCTGAAGTAAGTCCTCGGTGGTCACTTCTCCGGTTATGAGGCCCAGTTGGTGTAAAGCATTTTTAATATCCACAGAGATTAATTCCCCGGATATATTTTTACTCAACCCGTCATACACTTTTTCGAGCGCGCTGCCGGCATTGTGTAATGCCTGCATGTGACGTACATTGGTAACAACAGTTTCGGTAACATTAATGGTACGGCTGTCGAACAGGTCAACAAAACGTTTCCGTAAAGCATCCATATTAATCCGTTCCTTGGCAGAAATAAAAAGTATATCCTTAAATGCGGCAAACTCACGCTCTGTATAGACCAGGTCTTCTTTATCGATCTTATTGCCAACTATGATCAGCTGCGAACGCTCATTCAGGTGTTCCTTAATTTCATCTATTTCCTTTTGCAATTCTTTGCTGGTCAACTCATGTACATCAAACAGATACACTATAATAGACGATTTCTGAATTTTCTCAAATGTACGCGATACACCAATTTGCTCGATCAGGTCGGAAGTCTGGCGGATACCTGCCGTATCGATAAAACGAAACAAAATACCATCAATACTGATATCGTCTTCAATAATATCACGCGTGGTGCCGGGAATTTCGGAAACGATCGCCCTGTCTTCCTCCAGCAGTACGTTAAGTAAAGTTGATTTGCCAGAATTCGGCTTCCCGACTATAGCTACAGGTATCCCGTTCTTGATCACATTACCCAATTCAAAAGATTCCACAAGACGATGGATCACTTTTTGAATAGAAAGAACAAGTTTTTTGAGATCATCCCTGTCAGCAAACTCCACATCCTCTTCACTGAAATCGAGCTCCAGTTCTATAAGTGAGGCAAAATTCACGAGGTTTTCACGCAATACCTTTATTTTGGTTGAGAATCCGCCGCGCATTTGCTGCATGGCGACCTGGTGAGAGGTAGCCGAAGTAGATGCGATGAGATCGGCTACCGCTTCAGCCTGCACAAGATCGAGCCGCTTGTTAAAAAAAGCACGGAAGGTGAACTCGCCGGCATCAGCCAGGCGGGCACCTTTACGGATAAGAAGCTGAATCAATTGCTGCTGGATAAACCGGGAACCATGACATGAAAATTCAACAATGTTCTCTGCAGTATAGGAATGCGGACCCACGAATACAGTAAGCAATACCTCATCCAATACAATATCTTTCTCTTTTATTACTCCAAAATGAACCGTATGCGACTTTAATTTAGAAACATCAACGGATTTACCATTCTTTTTATAAAAAAGCAGGCTCGCAATTGCAAATGCGTTTTTTCCCGACACACGAATAATACCAATAGCCCCTACTCCATCAGGAGTGGCAAGGGCTACAATTGTTTCGCTATTTAATGGATCGTATCTGATTTATGCAAAATATGAAATACTTTCTAATATAGCAATTAGCGAAAAATCCGGCTATAATCAGCTGTTTGATATTTATTAAAAGATTCTAACAATTTACCATATTTATTCGCTTGTTTTTATTGGTAATACTGCATCAAAAAATTAACTTCGCAAACATTATAAATAACTGAAAAGATATGAGCGTTTTAGTCAACAAAAAATCGAAAATAATCGTACAGGGGTTCACCGGTACTGAAGGCACCTTTCATGCCTCTCAAATGATTGAATACGGAACTAATGTAGTTGGTGGAGTAACTCCAGGTAAAGGTGGTTCCAAACACCTGGATCGTCCCGTTTTCAATACGGTTCAGCAAGCTGTGGAGTCAACAGGAGCTGATGTTTCCATCATATTTGTCCCGCCCGCGTTTGCAGCGGATGCTATTATGGAATCGGCTGAAGCCGGAATAAAAGTGATCGTTTGTATTACCGAAGGTATTCCAACCCGCGATATGATCACGGCTAAAGAATATATTAAGGGTCGCAACTGCCGGCTTATAGGACCCAACTGCCCGGGGATTATTACTGCAGGTGAAGCCAAAGTAGGTATCATGCCGGGATTCGTTTTCAAAAAAGGGAAAATAGGTATTGTTTCGAAATCAGGAACATTGACATATGAAGCGGCTGACCAGGTTGTGAAAGCCGGGCTCGGAATTACCACTGCTATTGGCATTGGTGGCGACCCTATTATCGGAACATCGACAAAAGAAGCAGTGGAACTATTAATGAACGACCCCGAAACCGAAGGTATTGTTATGATCGGTGAGATCGGTGGAACAATGGAAGCGGATGCCGCATATTGGATAAAACAAAATGGCACCAAACCTGTTGTAGGATTTATTGCAGGTAAGACCGCACCTGCCGGACGTACCATGGGGCATGCCGGTGCGATAGTCGGAGGGGCCGATGATACAGCAGAAGCTAAAATGAAAATTTTACGTGAGTGCGGTGTTCATGTGGTTGAATCACCTGCTGTTATAGGAAAAACAATGGCTGCTGCTTTGAAAAAAGTTACAGCTTAATCTGACAATTTGATTATGAAGCTATTAGAAGGGAAAGTCGCTTTGGTAACCATTTAAGCTGGCCGAACAGGGTGCCAATATTGCTTTTACCTATTTATCGTCAGTAGAAAAAGGCATGGCTCTTGAAAATGAACTGAAAGCGCTTGGAATAAAAGCAAAAGGTTATCAATCGGACGCGGCCGCTTTTAAGGCTGCTGACGAACTGGTGACAGCTGTAGTGGCTGAATTTGGAACTGTAGATATATTGGTGAACAATGCAGGCATTACCCGCGACACGCTTTTAATGCGCATGAGCGAAGAACAATGGGACCAAGTGATAAATGCCAACCTGAAATCGGTTTTCAACATGACAAAAGCCATACAGCGCCCTATGTTGAAGCAACGCAAAGGCAGTATCATAAATATGAGTTCGGTGGTTGGTGTAAAAGGCAATGCTGGACAATCTAATTACGCCGCCTCCAAAGCCGGAATCATTGGTTTTTCAAAATCGGTGGCGCTTGAACTAGGATCACGAAATATTCGCTGTAATGTAATAGCACCCGGGTTTATTGAGACTGAAATGACGGGAGCGCTTGACCCTAAAGTTGTAGAACAATGGCGCGAAGCAATTCCATTAAAGCGCGGCGGTACTGCAGAAGATGTAGCCAACCTCACTTTATTTCTTGCTTCTGATCTATCAGCATATATAACCGGGCAAACCATTAATGTTTGTGGCGGCATGTTAACATAAAGTTCATGAGTAAATATATCATCGAGTTTATTGGCACTTTTTTTCTTGTTCTTACAATTGCGTTTACCGGAAATCCGGTCGCGATCGGAGGAATATTAACAGCACTCATTTATATGGGTTACGGAGTTTCGGGCGCCCAATATAATCCCGCGACAACAATTGCCGTTTGGATACAAAAAAAGATTAACGCCAAAGAAGCTGGTCTCTATATTTTAAGCCAGGTGCTTGGTGCTGCCAGTGCTTCAATTGCCTTTCATCTGGTCTATGGAAATACCCGTGTGTTTTTTCTTTCACCTGACATAAAGATTAACATCCTGAAACCACTATTTGTTGAAGGAATGTTCACATTCGCCATGATGATGGTTATTTTGTATACTGCAGTTGCTAAAAGAAATGCGGGCAACCATTATTATGGGTTAGCTATCGGAATAATTGTTACAGGAATCGGCTATGCCGGAAGTTATATATCGGGCGGGGCTTATAACCCTGCTGTTGGTGTTATACCTATTTTAATGGAAACTATTCTTGGTGTTTGTCAATGTCACCCGATAAATCATGCCTGGATATACCTGGTTGGACCAATAACCGGTTCCGCAGCTGCAGCACTCCTTTTCCGATATATTCTGAAAGAAGAAGTTTAGAACGTCCGTACTTTCCAGTTCTTTTTTCTTGTAATAAATTTCCCAATGCTGTATCCTAAAACAGCTCCCATAAAAACATCTGAAGCCCAATGTTTGTTCGACTCAACGCGCGACAGGCTTGCTAAACCAGCTAAAGTATATGAAACCACCGGAACCCATTTTTTGTATTTGTATTGTTCGGATATAACAGTTGCCATGGCAAATGCCGATGTGCTGTGCCCCGATGGAAATGAATTATCACTTGATTGAAAAAAAATATTCACATAAGTCGCACAACCGGCATCAGGTTTTCCGCCATAAATAGATGGACAAGGCCTGTGGCGATGAAAAAACTGCTTGGGTATGGTAACAATTATACCGCTCACAACAAATGCTTTTAATCCCAACAAAGCGGTTTGTTTGCTACGCTCATCACTTTTAACTGAACCATATAAATAAAACAGACCTAACAGGGGCATGGAGTATTTGCCGCTTCCCCAGGGCTCAAGGCCGTATTGTTGAATATCCTGAGTTGTTGAATTTCGGTTCCTTAAAGCAAAATCGCGGACGGCAGCATCCTGCGAAGCAATGGTAATATCAGCTGCAACAACAGCCGAAAATATAAGCCATTGTTTTGGGGAAGATTTAAATGGAGAAATGATTACATCACGAGTGTCATATATGTATGACTTAAAATAAGCTTTGTTAAATCCTGTCCTTACAAAACCGGTATCGGTCTGGGAAAAGCAAGTAGAGCAGAAAATAATTAATAGTATGGTAATTATTCTTTTCAATAGAGATTATACCAAATTAGATTATTATAACGTGAGCTATGGATTAAATTGACAACAAACGGTTGATAATAAAAAAGTTAAGATTAAAAAGATAAGGACTTGAGGTGAAAATTAGAGGAAAAAAATAAACCTCTACAACCCCAAGTCCTATGTTACTTACCGACAC
>JACPDY010000089.1 GCA_016183775.1 Bacteroidota bacterium | reverse complement strand
GAAGTTGTTTAAAGTCGTCTTAATAAAATTACAGTAAAAGCCAATAAATTCAATGCTCTCCAATGAATTTTATTTGTTTCAAAACGCGTCAATAGTGCCTTAAATGCATCTAACCATGCATTTGTTCGCTCTATCACAAATCTACATTTGTATAGTAGGGCATCAAATAAATATTGCTCATTACTTCCATTTCTCGGATTAAGCACTATGTTGCCGACAATGTCTTTGCTAACACAATACTCCCTGAATTCTTTGCTGTCAAAACCGGAATCAGCGTTAAGAAACAAGCCTTCTGTTGCAATATCAGACGCTTCTATCGATTGAAGCATTTGTTGTACATTTTCTTTCAACTCATATGCATCATTATGATTGCCTGATATAGCATCGCTACAAGCCAACGGCACGCCTTGGTTATCAGCAATGATTAATAGATTTGTCGTTTTACATTTTTTTCTTCCTTGGTAATCAACAGCCTCACCTCCTCGTTTTGATGGTGTATGGGTGCCATCAAGCTGGACACTTGACATATCTAACAAATCTTTGTGATTGTTTAATACTGTTGTCCATACATTTTCCCACGAACCATCTTTACTCCATTTTTGAAAATGATAGTAAACTGCTTGCCATTTGTACTTTACCCTGAAGAATTGTTTCATAGGTAACTGCCGCCATTGACAACCTGTTTTTAGCCGATATAAAATAGCTTCTACCACTTGGTGCTTTTTAACTTTTGTATTGTTGAAACTATTGCCAAAACTCAAGTAAGGGCAAATCTCTTTTTATACTATTTTTGCTTATCATAATTTTTTTTTGACCCAATGGTACTTTTTATTCATTATTGATAAATATGTGCCATTGGGTTTTTATCAAAGTCAAATCTGTAAAACTTCTCAAAAAGGACTTTAAACAACTTCATAGTTAAAGTATGAAGGCAAAGCGAATTTTAGGTATCACAATTATTATTGTGGCAATTGTAATTTCAATTTTAGCATTATTGCAGTAAGAATGGTCAATCTGAAAACATTCCGAAAGATCGCGTTATCCTTCCCCGAAGCAACAGAGGAGCCGCACTTCGAAAAAATATCTTTCCGGGTAAATAAAAAAATATTTGCAACATATGATAGTAAGAATAAGCGGGCCTGTATCAAATTATCGGAAGTTGACCAGAATGTTTTCTCTTCTTTTGACAGGTCAGTTGTTTTTCCTGTCCCCGATAAATGGGGTAAACAAGGCTGGACATTCATAAATCTCAATAAAGTGCGTAAAGACATGTTCACGGATGCGCTGTCAATGGCTTACTGCATGCTAGCTCCGAAAAAATTTTCTTCGATTGTAAGGCTACGAGAAAAGGAATAATTTATTCTCTTCCCAATTTTTTTAACATCCTGACATGTCCACGCAATGCCTGCCAGAAAGTAGGTTCAACATGGTAAGGTATTCCAAAATCATCGGCTGCTATTTTTACAATTGGTGCCAGTTTGGGATAATGTACATGGCAAATACCCGTGAACAAATGATGCTCGATCTGGAAATTGAGTCCTCCTACAAACCAGGTTAAAATCCGGTTATTAGGTGCAAAATCTGTGGTGTTTTCTACTTCATGTATCGCCCAGGATTCTTCCATCCGCCTGCCATTAGTATCCACAGGTAATTCAAATGTAGAAGCCTCAACTATGTGCGATGGCTGAAAAATACAGGAAAGGAATAGTCCTGCTGTGAAATGCATAAGTAAAAAACCATAGAGGACATAATACCAGGGCATACCTGAGAAAAGAATGGGCAGGACCATTATATATGCATAGTAAAAAAGCTTGTACATAGTTATACGGAACAGAGCCTGTTTTAACGATACTTTATGTTTGGTAAGAAGATCGTGCTGTTTGTACCGTACCACCTGGCGATAATCTTTTGCTGTCATCCAGAAGAGAGTCATGATCATGTAAAAGAACCAAACATAAATGTGTTGATAACGATGAAACCAGTAGCGTGGCTGGCGTGGTGAGAAACGCAATAATTTTATACTGTCCAGGTCATCATCAAGCCCTGCAATATTGGTATATGTGTGATGCAATTGGTTATGCTGGATCTTCCACGTGACCGTATAGCCGCCGATGAGTTCCAGTATATAACCTATAAAGCTGTTCACTTTCTTGTTAGCTGAATATGTTCCATGATTAGCGTCATGCATTACCGATGTTCCTATACCGATCATACCCCAGGCCATCAGGAACCATAATCCGAAGAACAGCCAGGGCTGCCCTGCTGCCAAACCTATTGTCATTAAAGTATATGGCACGAAATACAGAAGTAAAATGACAATAGTCTTTACCCACATTTGGGTGTTTGCATAAGGGGAAATATTGTTTTTCCTGAAATATAAATTCACATTTGCAATTACTCTTTCATGAAAACTGTCTTTTCCGGAAGGAGCAAAGCGAACAATATTTAATTTTTCAACTTCCATTTTATTTTACTTCAAAAAAAATAGTATACAAAAAGTATGCTGATAGGTTGAAGTTGTACTTTGTATATCGATTTCCAGTCAATTTGGGATTAATCATTCGTCAAACCGGCCTCCCCGGCAGGCAGGTTGGTTTAGAACCGCATATGCCGGGTCTCAAAACCTTTAAAATCAAGTTTTCCAGGTATAGAATAATTGAAGGAAGAATTTTGTTTTGTGAATTTATTTCCTCAGTTATTCCATTACTTTACACAATAGATATTAGATGCCAAGTGTATATAGTGTTGTCGGCTTTCTCACAGGTTTCGACGAAGTTCAATCGGATGCGGCACATAATGATCACTATTTTTGAAACAGCTTGTAATTAAAAAGCCCTCATTTATCGGAGGGCTTTTTAATTAAAGAGCAATTCGATATTTTACTTTGTCATTTGCATCCATAATGGAATTTGTGTGCCCGTAGAGGTCAGACTGAATTTTACATTGTTCAAACCTAATGTAATAACACCATTGTTCACGGTAATATTCACACTTCCGCCCCAATAGCTATGGTAATCTGCCGAATGGACGAGATAGATGTAGGCTTGTGACGCCGATAGGGTTGTTGGAATAGTACCTCCTGCACCCGGCGAAATAATGCTCAATGTCATATTCGTAGCAGGAACTGCTGTCAAACCTGTGTATATCCAAATAGAGTTACCGCTTCCATAATTTCCGGTAATAAACCATTTTCCGTTCTGAAACTGCGCGGTTTTGGTTCCCACAGTGTAAACAGTTGTTGAAAACTTAACACTATCGGGTTTTGTTATTGTTGTTGGGGTTGTTGTTGTGTTAGTGTCTTCTTCTTTCTTTTTACAGGATACTATCGTCAAGACTCCGCATAAAGCGATCAGTAATATGTTTATTTTCTTCATGATTTTTTTATTTACGTGTATTCCAAATATACACTATTAAAATCTGAAAGCAAATTGAGAAATTGTTTTTAAATGAGGCAACCAGGCCGGCTTACCTGTCTGCAAATCCAATTTCCGGGTATGTGAATTTGAGTAAACTTGTATCACATTATGTTTCTGCAGAGTATCCACAGCAGTAGCTGCAGATTAAAGCGATCAGGCAGACTGAAATAATCAATAGCAATCTCAGTTTCTTATTTCAGTAATACTTTTAACAACGCATTCAGAATATTTTTTTTTCGCTTCCAGGTAAGCATCAGAATAATATTTCGCTTTAATTAAAACCTCTGATGTTTTGCCTTTACATTCAATAATGATTTTCCATTTTTTCATAATATAATAATGTTTGCCAGATAATAATGTTTACCGGGTTTAACATATCATATGCTAAACACAGGATTAATAATTGATTAAAAAGATTTATTGAAAAAAGCTAAAAGAAGGGAGGACCTCTTAATGTAATATCTGATTTATAGAAAGTGCTTAAGATGAAGGATGTCGTATGGATATCACGCCCCTTGTAAAATTGGTTGAATCGAAAGTCTGTAAATAAAGCATGGTCATCATATACCTGGGCCCGCTTATTCGGTATGATTTTATATTTTAAATAAGATGCATTTTTTATTGCATTTCTCGGCCGTTCGGCCTTATTGTGCTGACTGTATTTTGTCAAAAATTTATTGTCCGAAATTTTCAACACCTGTACCTGACCCAATGCACGGATATGAATAACTGAAAATACTACACTGAGCAAGATGATCAGTGGAAGCTTCAGTCTTTTTATAAAGGATAGTTTATTCAAACTCTTTTTGTTATTTGACCAACGTGTTAAATTTAAAAACTAAATATATAGTATTTTAACTTTTTTTTAATTTTTTTTAACGAAAATGTGTTATAAAATACAATCTGCCCGGATATACTGAAGAATGTTTCTAACGGTTTGTTATCTTTGAAGCATGAGTTTTTGTAAAGTTATTTTACAGGAACCTGAGTTTTTTATTGAATACAAATTAACACTAAATTTAATCATTAACTATGCCTGCGTTATGTTCCAGCCTGACTGATCATCTTGGGGGCAGGTTGGCCATAAACAGGCTTAAAACTAAAACAAAATGAAAATCGTAAAAGGGATTCTATTTACACTTTTGGGCATTGTTGCCCTTGTATTAATCACTGCCATATTTGTCAAAAAAGAATATGCCGTTGAACGTGAAATAACCATTAATAAACCCAAAACAGAGGTGTTTGATTACGTGAAATACCTGAAAAATCAGGATAATTTCAGTGTATGGGCCCAAATGGATCCTAAAATGAAAAAGGAATTCAGGGGTACTGATGCAACAGTTGGCGCGGTTTCTGCATGGGATAGTGAAATGGATAATGTGGGTAAAGGTGAGCAGGAAATAAAGAAAATAACAGAAGGCGAACGCCTTGATTTTGAATTGCGTTTTATGAAACCTTTTGAAGCAACTGATTACGCGTATATGACAACTGAAGCCATAGGTGAGGGTCAGACAAAAGTAAAATGGGGATTCAACGGCAAAATGCCTTACCCTATGAACCTGATGCTTCTTGGTATGGATATGGATCAAATGATAGGCAAGGACCTCGAAACAGGCTTGCAGAATTTGAAGGGAGTAATGGAGAAATAAAAAGAGTAGAAGAGTTTCGCGAAAAGATACAAAGCCCGCAAAGTAGTTTGTTGAAATTGTATAGTTTAACCCTTTGCGAACTTTGTGTCTTTGCGTGAAAAAGAATGGTAAGACTTGTGATCCATTGCGGTTCGTTTTTAATTATGAGAAATATAATAATATCCTTTGCTTTAAGTTTTTTATTCACTTCCGTTTCCTTCTCACAGGGTAAAGGCAAAAGCAAAGCTGATACAAAGCTCGTTTCCTGCCAGGAAATGGAGAATAAAGAGGCTCTTGAACTGTTCGAAAAAGCGAGCGATAAGAAGAAATTCAAAAAAGATGAGCGGATGAAATTCCTGGATCAGGCCCTGGCCCTGGAGCCGGACTACGTGGACGCTAATTTCTTATTCGCTATGGAAAAGATAAAGACGCTTATTTACGACAACAAGCCTTTTAAACCCGCCGAGCCTTATTTCAGGAAAGTTGTGGAGACATGTCCGCAATATCACTCCGATCCGTATTATTATTTAGGCTTTATCTATTACGAAGAGGAGAATTACGATTCAGCCAAAGTGTACCTGAAAAAATTCATCAACTTCAGTGATGACGACGATAAAAAATTCAATGAGAAGTACGATGCTTTTTTATACCAGGCCAAGCAAATGATGAAGTATGCCAAATTTTATTCCGAGATATTTAAAACCCCGGTTCCGTTTGATCCTAACCCTGTTCCCGGTATTTGTTCAAAAAGAGATGAGTATTTACCCATCATTTCACCGGATGATCAGATGATGATGTTTACAAGGAGAGTGCCTGTATTGTCAAAAGACAAGGTTTGGCAGAGTGATGCCGAAGCCGAACTTTTTTCGTACAGCATGCGGAATAAAAAAGGGGAGTTTGAAGTTGGTCAGCCTATGAAATCGCCCTTCAATAAGAGCGGCAATAACGAAGGCGGCGCTTCTCTTTCCATCGATAATAAGCACGTTTACTTTACTATTTGTAAGGATGAAGGTGGAGCCCAGGCCAATTGCGATATTTATTATTCTGATTACCTGGGTGAGGGCGACTGGAGTGAAATTAAACAGGTACCGGGTATTAATGATCCTGTGTATTGGGATTCGCAGCCATCAATAGCCGCCGACGGGAAAACACTTTTCTTCGCGAGCGACCGCAAAGGCAGTTTGGGCGGCTGTGATATCTTTAAAACTGTTCGCGACGAAACAGGTAAATGGAGCCCGCCGGTGAATCTTGGCCCGGTTATCAATACATCCGGAAATGAAAAGTCGCCCTTCATGCACTCCGATAGCGAAACCTTGTATTTTTCATCCGACGGACAAATGGGTATTGGCGGTTACGATATATTTTATTCGCGCAAAAACGACAAGGGCGAATGGACTGAACCCAAAAATATCGGTTACCCAATAAATAATAACTCAGATGACCTTGGTTTTTTTGTAAGTACAGATGGCAACCTGGGTTATTTCGCGACGAATCAGAAGTCTAAAGCCAACGGAAAAGGGGAGGGAGGATGGGATATTTATTCATTCGCCTTATACAAAGAAGCACGGCCCGATCATGTGGCCCTTATAACGGGTAAGGTAAAGGATAACGGGACAGAGCCATTGGAGAAAGTTAAAATTGAAATAAAGGATACGAAGACGAAACAAAAAATTGATGCTGTGGTTGATTCCGTTACCGGTCAGTATGCCGCTGTCATTAACCTGAAAAGGACAAAGGAAATAATCGTGACCATGAAGAAAGAGAATTATGCCTTCAGTTCGCAGGTTGTGGCCCTAAAGGATACTGTATTTAAAAAGCCGACAAAGGTTGATGTGGAAACTAAGCCGATTTCTGTAGGACAAACTTATGCACTTAATAATATCTATTATGAAACCAACTCCGCCGAACTTAAAAAGGAATCGATGATAGTTATTGAAGAGTTTGTGGAGTTTTTGAATACCAACCCCGGCATTAAAATTGAGATACAGGGACATACCGATAATATAGGCGATGATAAAAGCAACATGGCACTCTCGTCCGACCGTGCATTTACTGTGCTTGAAGCGCTCCAGCAACTGGGAGTATCAAAAGACAGGCTTATAGGTTTCAAAGGCTTTGGAAAGAACCAGCCCGTTGCCACCAATGATACGGAAGAGGGCCGCTCTAAAAACCGCAGAACCGAGTTTGTGATAGTGGAAAAATAAAAAACTGTTGGTGCATTGGTACTTCTACAGGCAGTATTTAAATGGATAAATTGAAAATGTGTAACTTGAAACCCCTAACCTGTAACCAATAACAGACAACCAACAACTTTTTTCTAACCATGGACCCATTTATAGAATTACTCAAGATCATTATCCCCGCCCTTATTGTATTTCTCACCTCATTTTATCTGCTTAAAAATTTTCTGGATAATGAGATCCGGAAGAAAATGATGGAGCTGAAAGGCGCGAATAAGGAACTGTTAACTCCTATCCGCCTGCAGGCTTATGAGCGGGTTGTATTGTTCCTGGAGCGCATCTCACCCAACAGCCTTGTAATGCGTGTTAACAGGCCAACATTATCATCCAAACAGTTGCATGTGGAGCTTGTGGCTGCTGTCCGTACAGAATTTGAACATAATTTGTCGCAACAAATTTACATGAGCACCGGTGCCTGGGACATGGTAAAGAACGCAAAAGAAGAAATAACCAAATTAATAAACCTGGTAGCCATGAAAGTTCCTGAAAACACCCCGGGCGGAGAACTTGCGCAATTGATAGTTGATTCGGCATCAAAACTCAATAAGTTGCCAACAACACTGGCTATCGAGTATATTAAAAAGGAAATCGGACAAACATTTTAGGTGCCTGCGAATTACGAATGGAACGAATCACAAATACGCAATCAGGTAAACTTAGGAGAGATGATATATTATATCCTGAATTAAGTTTTAACTTGTAGGATTATTGTTTGAAGTTAGTAATGAATTAGGAGGAAATATGCTTGAGAAACTTTATCAAAAAGCAATTGCAAGTATCTTGAAAAGGGAAGGAATTAATTTCAAAGAGGAAGTTGAGGTTAAATTGAATTTTGGCGACAAAGTTATTGCTAATGGCTATTTAGACTTTCTGATTGAAGATAAAATAATACTGGAGATAAAACGTGGCGATCGATTTATGAAAACCAACATAGATCAGCTAAATAGTTACCTAAAGATGACCAATTTGCAGCTCGGTATATTAGTTAATTTCACGTCAAAAGGGTTGTTGTTTAAACGAATAGTGAATATCCAAAGTAAGGAGCATTCGTAATTCGCCCCATTCGTAATCTAATGAAAGAAGAAGAACGTAAAGATAAATTTCTGACCGACTCAGGTATTGAAATAAAGCGAACGTATCCCAAACAGGATATCCCTGAAGAGCAACCGGGTAAATTTCCTTTTACACGCGGCGTGCAGGAAACCATGTACCGCAGTAAGCTATGGACAATGCGCCAGTACGCGGGATTTTCTACAGCGGAAGAATCAAACAAGCGTTACCATTACCTGTTAAAGAATGGCACAACAGGATTGTCGGTGGCTTTTGACCTGCCAACGCAGATTGGTTACGATTCTGATCATGCCATGTCGGATGGTGAAGTGGGGAAGGCGGGAGTGGCCATTGATTCGTTGAAGGATATTGAAATACTGTTTGAAGGGATAAATCTCGAAAGTATCACCACTTCCATGACCATCAACTCAACAGCTTCCATTTTGCTGGCCATGTATATCGCGCTGGCCAAAAAGCAGGGAGCCGATCTGAAAAAAATATCGGGGACTATTCAAAACGACCTGCTGAAGGAATACGCCGCGCGTGGTACATATATTTATCCGCCCAAAGCATCCATGCGGATCATAACTGACATCTTTGAATATTGCAGTAAAGAAGTGCCGAAGTGGAACACAATTTCCATCTCCGGTTACCACATTCGCGAAGCCGGTTCAACGGCCGTTCAGGAGCTTGCTTTCACACTTGCAAATGGAAAGGCATATCTTAAAGCAACAATTGAGAAAGGGCTTGATATCAACATGTTTGCCAAGCGGTTATCATTTTTCTTTAATGCACATAATAACCTTTTTGAAGAAGTGGCAAAGTTCAGGGCGGCACGCCGGATGTGGGCTAAAATAACTAAAGAATTAGGCGCGACGGATCCGCGTGCGCAGATGCTGCGTTTTCATACACAAACAGGTGGTTCAACTCTTACCGCGCAGCAGCCGCACAATAATATTACCAGGGTAACCATACAGGCACTTTCCGCGGTTTTGGGTGGAACACAATCATTGCACACCAATGGTTTTGACGAGGCCATTGCCCTGCCTACGGAAGAGGCGGCGCGCATAGCTTTACGCACACAGCAGATTATCGCTTACGAAAGCGGAGCAGCGGATACTGTAGATCCATTGGCGGGCTCTTATTTTGTGGAGGCATTGACCAACGAGGTGGAAGAGCAGGCATGGGAGTACATTCGTAAAATTGATGCTATGGGAGGTTCGGTAAGCGCTATTGAACAGGGCTATATACAGCAGGAAATAGCCGCCTCGTCCTATAAGTACCAGAGCGAAATTCAGAAGAATGAAAAAATAATTGTTGGTCAGAATAAATTTGAAACGGAGGAAAAGCCATTGCAAAATGTGTTTACCATAGATGATTCTGTTCGTTTGCAGCAAATAGAAAAAATTAAAAAAGTAAAAGGGGAGCGTGATAATGAGAAAGTCGCGGCCTTGTTAAACAAGCTCGGGGCTGATGCCCGGGGGACTACTAACCTGATGCCGACCATTCTATCGGCATGTGAAAGTTACGCGACGCTTGGTGAAATTGCCGATGTGATGCGGAAAGTTTTTGGTGAATACAAAAGTTGATTTTCGGGGTGCCGGGCAGAGTCGAAGCAAGGGGGAAATCAGATCTTTCCGGTAGGCAGATGGTTGTTAGCGGTTCGGGCTACCTTACCGGCATTTTTAAGAGACCCCGTACTTTTAGGGGCATTCTGGTGATTAGTGTTGATGAGTTTGAAAATAATAATAGGTATCTGTGTTTGACTGACACTGTCCTTTTTGGCAACAATGTGGGATATCTTAACAGGGGAGTGGGTTTCATTAACAACAGGAGCATTCGGATTATCAACAGAAAGACCGGGCAAGCCACTATTGTTGCCGGCAAAAACAAATAATAAGATATTATAGAGAAACTTTATAACCATATTTTCTGGCAAAGAAGTTGATACTAAGGTACAAATAAGTAAATTAAAATATCAACAGCAATGCATTTTTAACAGATTTTAACGTTTAAATTGGAATTTATCATATTTAGTATAACCATTTTGACTGAAATTAAGTATAAATAGTAATAAACTTGAAACTTTTTTCTATGGGCTTTCACCCGAATACGCGCCAGTTCTTCAGGATAGTATCCTTTCCGCTGCTGTTCATTGTTATGCTGTGGGCTGTACGTTTTGCCGATGAAGCGTTCGATCTTAACCTTGTGCGTTATGGAATTTATCCGCGCAGGTTTTCGGGTTTGGTAGGTATTATTTTAAGTCCGTTCATTCATGCTAGTTATTCACATCTAATCTCTAATTCAGTTCCCTTATTGTTTCTTGGTTTGATCATATTTTACTTTTACTATGAGGTCGCGTTTTCTGCTTTCTTCTGGGTGTATATTTCAACCGGGGTGTGGGTATGGATCGCAGGCCGTGATGCCTACCATGTAGGTGCCAGCGGTTTGATCTACAGCTTTGTCTGTTTTCTGTTTTACAGCGGCTTATTCAGGCGTAAGCAAAGCCTGATGGCACTTTCCCTGCTTATGATATTTTTATACGGCAGTTTGATATGGGGAGTTTTACCTTTGCAGCCAAAAATATCCTGGGAATCCCATTTACTGGGCGCTGTGGCCGGTTTCATTATCGCCTTCTTCCTTCGTAAAGAAGGCCCACAGCGCGAAAAGTTCGACTGGGAAAATGAAGCTGATGATGACGAAGATGATGATAGTGGAATGTCGGTAGTTGATGACACCCCTGTTGAACCGCGTCAACCGACCATCCGTTACCTGTATAAGCCCAATGATCCATCTTCTGATTCCGAAGTAAAGGTATCGTAGATCAAATTATCTCATTACTTTTTTCAACGCCTTTTCTTTTATAATATCAGTGAACGGACGGTTCTGTATCTTGGAATCCAGCCAGGAGATCAGGTCGAAAGAATCCAATATTTTTACTTCATAGGGATCTTTTGTTATTTCTTCCAGTTCTTTTTTTAATTCTTTGAAATAAGCTAAAAGTTTTTTCCGCGAATTTGCATGGGGTAATTTACTCCGGATAAACCGGAGTATGGCATCTTCTGTTTTATACAATATTTTTCGTTTAAACAGGAAGCGATAGGTAGAACGGATCTGATAGGGTAATAGTTCATCATTCTTTAGCTCATAATGAATGATCAGGTTCAATATTCTTGAAAGAGCAAGTACATCTTCCCTGAAATCCTGTGTTGATTCATTTAATAAGGTCGTATTCCATTTACGCGCCTCCTTATAATTCCCTGAAATTAAATAGATGACCGATAAGTTCAATAAGAGAGATAGGTTATACCTGGTTTCGGGACTGTTTTTCTTAATATAGTTTTCAGCCTGTATTGCAATCTGCAAGCCTTCTTTAATATAGCCAAGCGAGGTAAAGCCCGCCAGTAAATTACAATACGAAAGGGCCGTGCAATTTACCAGGTATTTTCTTTCTATGCCGTTTAAGTTCCAATCATGTATTTTCAGGAGTTGTGTCATCATTTCCATTGCTTTCTCTAATTCCTTATTCTGACAGCGTTGCGAGGTGAGATTGACCAGTACACCAAAATATTTTATTTTGTTCTCGATCAACAGATCGGGCCGTGATTCGAGGTTTTTCAATAAGGCTTCTGTGTGAAACGTGCTCCGTTTAAAATTATTTATCCGCTCATTATATAACATTAGGATCTGATGGTAGTAATGTTTTTCGCGGTAGCCTTCGGGTTCATTCTTCATAACCGGGTCCTGGATTATTTTAATCCATTGTCTTTTCAGTTTTTCATTCCTGAGCACTCCTTTTTTTAATAGTGCCAATACTGAATTTGTGAGGAAACTATACTTGCGGAGTACTATTGTTTTTTCGGTTAATTGCTTGTGTTCGTTGTAAACAGCACTGTCGCTCTGTAATGAATTATAGGTCCATTCTTTATGTAAAAGATCTAACCCTGCTTCATACTGTTCGTATGTATTTGCAAGGGACTTTATTTTTTGCAGTGTTTTATCTCTTAATTGTGTTAATCCTTTTTCATGCAGCATTTCCATATCAGCGGAAAGATCTCTTATTTTACTGCTTCCGGTTTTCCCGGAAGTACTTTTTTGCAACATGTATATTCCTGGCAAGTGGTTCCCCTGAAAGCATTTTTTTTAGCTGCCCTTCATCCGGTTTTTTTTGCTTCCCTACAGCATTAAATAATTTCAGGTAATTTTTTTTGCCGCCGTGTAGGGAAGAATAAACCTTGAAGTAGCGTTTCTCCGACTTATTAAGCGAATGAATTAATTGAAAAAGGTTGTCTTTAATCATAGAATACTTCGAAATATTTTAATTAAATAATTGATAATTAATATATTATATATAATAATATATAATAGATACCTTCAAAAATAATTAATTTTGACTCATCCTGAATGCGATTATCCATATATTTATTTCAAGTAAAGGTCAAAGATCAGTCAATATGAAAAGGTATATCATTCTATCCGTTTCTCTTTTTTTGTTTGTTGCGGGTGCTGCTGCGAAAGGCGAAGCTGTTGGGATGAAAGAACAAGTGAAGGAGTGGATGAAAAACCGACCGGTTAAGTTTCTCGAAAATAAAGGACAAATGACGGATGATCAAAATAATCCAATGTCATTTGTTCTTTTCAAAGCATCAACTCCCGGAACCGACATGTATATTACTGAAAAAGGAATTACGTACTTGTTTTTTAAAGCAGCAGAAGATGATGAAGAACGATCCCAGTTGAAGGAAATGAAAGAGGAGGAGGAAGGGTTAAAATACGCAAGAGTTGATATGAATATAAAAGGTGCTAGTATAAAAAAGGAAAATAGCATCGCCGAACAGCCTTCCGTCACTGATTTTAATTTTTTTGCTCCTCATTGTCCTGATGGTATTTACGGAGTTAAAGAGTACGGGAAGGTCACCATTAAAAACATATATCCCGGCATTGATTGGGTATTGTATAACTCCGATGCGGCCGGTTTTAAATACGATTTTACTGTTCATGCCGGGGCCGATCCTAAGCAAATAAAGCTTGTTTATGAATGGGCTCACCTGGATAAAAAAAGAAATGGGAACTTGGAAGTTTACACTCCTGTAGGGTCGGTCACAGATCATAAGCCTGTTTCATTTTTGGTAAGCTCAAATCAATCGGTTGAAACAGCTTTTAAAATTGAAAATAAAAATGAGGTGTCTTTTTCTATAAACGACTATGATAGTACTCAAACACTTGTCATTGATCCGCAACTGACATGGGCAACCTATTATGGAGGTAGTGATGATGAAGGGGCTTTAGATGTTGCGGTCGATAAAAATGGAAATGTTTACATAACAGGGTATTTATTGCGAAATACTTCGTTCCCGACTTTTAATCCGGCTGGAGGGGCTTATTACCAGGGTGTGAAAGCAAATGCCGGAATGAATGTTGCTATTGTTAAGTTTAACAATGCCGGGGTTCGTTTATGGGCTACCTATTACAGCGGTAATGTAAGTGATGCCGGTTATGCTATTACAACGGATAATGCCGGAAATGTATATGTGACCGGACAAACAAATTCAACCATTTTCCCTTTGCAGAATTTAGCGGGAGCATATAATCAAACTGTATATGGAGGAGGAGCAAGAGATATGTTTATACTCAAATTTAATTCTTCATCCGTCCGGCTTTGGGCTTCGTATTTTGGCGGAAGTTTGGAGGAAGATGCGGATTTGCCAAAAAAAGGAATTGCTATTGATAACATTGGTAATATATACGTAACAGGAGTAACTGCATCCTGGAAGGACTTCCCGTTAAAAAATCCCGGTGGAGGAGCTTATTTCCAGGGAGCCATGTGGGGTTTGGATGTTTATGTATTAAAATTCAGCGTCGGTTCGCATTCACTGCTCTGGTCTACTTATTTCGGCGGATCGGGATTAGAGGCTGGAAACGGAATAGCTGTAGATGCTTTTAATAATGTATATATTACGGGTTATACCACATCAACCGACTTTCCGGTTAAAAGTTTACCGGGGGCATATAATCAGCCTGTTTATGGAGGTGGAAATCAGGATATTTTTGTTGCAAAATTTGATGGAGCCAATTCATCAGCTATCTGGTCAACGTATTACGGCGGAAGCAAAGATGACTGGGGAGCCAACGTAGTAGTAAATACTACCGGAGATATTTTTGTGGCAGGGAAAACACAAACAGGCGGTACTCCTAATAATTTTCCGCTTTATAATCCCGGTGGAGGAGCTTATTATGAAGGAGTATCTGCCGGCACGCAGATGGGTGTAATTATAAAATTCAATGCGGGCAGTCTTGCCTGTGGATGGTCAACATATTATGGTGGCCCATCCGGTTTTTACGCTATTGACATAGCCGCTGATAAATGCGGAAATGTTTATATTACAGGTTGTGCAGGTCCCTCCATGCCTGTTTTAAACCCGGGTGGGTGTAGTAATTATTTTAGCGGGTATACTGGCGCTAGCGGTATAATTGCAGTAATAGAGTTTAATTCTAATTGTGCTCGTTTATGGGCCACTTATTTTGGAGGAACAAATGACCGGGATTGGACGAATGCAATAGCAGTAAGTAATACAATGGATGTATATGCCGTTGGCGAGTATACTTCTACCACAGGAATACCGCTTACAAACCCGGGTGCCGGGGCCTATTTTCAAACAGCTAATGGCGGCGGGACAGGTCCTGATGATTGGGCCATAGTGAAGTTTTCGCCTGTTCCTCATATAATAACTAAGGCACAGATTGATCCGGCATCCTGCTCCTGCAATGGCAGCGCAACGGTAACTATTAATTGCGGCTTGCCTCCTTATACGTATAAATGGAGCAACGGTCAGACTTTGAATACTAACAGCACCACTAACACAAATGGCGGCTTGTGCCCCGGTCTTTACAGTGTTACGATAACTGATGGCGCTTGCATTCAAATACCTGATACAATAACTTTTAATATTGCCGGGACTGCCGGAAGCGTTTCACTGAATAGTAATTTCCAAAATAATAATAGCTGTACTGCTTCTTGTACGGGGAGTGCAACCGTTTCTGTAAGCAACGGCAGTGCTCCGTATGTATATTCATGGAGTAACGGAATAACTACAAATGTTAACAATGGGCTTTGTGCAGGCACATATTCTGTGGCAGTGAAAGATGCCGGTGGTTGTACTGCTGTATTAAGCGTAAATATTACACAGCCGTCGCAAATGGTTTCCTGGTATTCAACACAGTGGTTGTGTTCTTCTAATAATGCAACAGCCACAGTTGGTGTTGCAAATGCAGCGGCGCCTTTTAATTACTCCTGGAATAATGGACAAACCACGCAAACAGCAAGCGGATTAATCGCAGATAATTATACTGTAACCATTACAGACAGTAAGGGCTGTACGATAAGCCAGGCAATAAATATAATTCAGCCGGCTGTTTTAGCTGCCACGGTCTCCGGAACAAATATCAGCTGTAATATAAATGGGAAGGCCTCTGTCACTGCATCTGGCGGAACAGCGCCTTATGCATATAAGTGGAGCGACGGCCAGGTTTCACCTGGCATTTCCTATATAGGGGCAGGAGGGTACACGGTAACAGTTACTGATGGAAATGGATGTATGGCTACCACTAATGTTACTATTACCAGTACGAGTTCTGTATCTGCTTTGTTTACGCCATCGGGCGGTGCAACTGTTTGCGCCGGTACACTCGTAAATTTTAAAAATGCCGGAACGCCTCCGGGTGCGGGAATTACTTATAGCTGGATCGTTTTGCCTGCAATTGCCAGCGGCACAACCACAGATTTTTCGTATATGTTTTTAACTGCGGGCACATATACTGTTCAGCACTCCGTTATCACTGCATCATGCAGTAATAACGTAAACAGCCCAGTAACTGTTATTAACTGTAATGCTCCTGCTGTAACCGCCACCGGTAATACTGTTTGCCAGGGTGGCTGCACCACAGTAACATCCAGCGGTACAGGAGGTATAACTCCTTATACTTATTTATGGAGCAGTGGGGCCACAACACAAAATATAAATTCATGTCCGGTTACCACAACCACTTACACGGTAACAATAAATGATTCAGGAGGAACTACTGCTACTTCCACAGCAGTTGTAACTGTAAATCCGGGTGTTACTGTTTCAACAACTGCAACAAATATTAATTGTAACGGAGGAACCGGTTCATTAACTGCCTCAGTAGGAAGTGGGACTTCACCTTATCTCTACAACTGGAGCAACGGACAAACTTCGCAAACGGCTACGGGCCTTACTGCGGGAAATTATATAGTAACAGTTATTGATACCAAAGGCTGTACATCAACTACAACCACCGCAATAATTTCACCACCGCCATTGATTGGCCAATTTACCAAAGGCACTGCAAGCTGCGCAGGCTGCGGCTGTAAGGAATGGATAATGGTAAATGCAACGGGAGGCACAAGCCCCTATATTTACGCTTGGCCTGATGGATATGCCAACAGATACAAAAATCAGCTTTGCCCGGGTAATTATACTGTAAATATTAAAGATAAGAATGGGTGTAGCGTGAATATAAACCTGAATGTACCGTGAGGGGGCCGGAAGTTATTAGTTGATGGTTGTCAGTTGTTAAAATTGGGGGAGGTTAAAACAACTAACAACCAACAAGCATCAACTATTCCCCTTCATTCCCCTTTTTCAGATAAACATCCACCAAACCCTCCGGTGTATTCACATCCAGGCATTTATTCCCGCGGTCGACTTTAATAATAAATTCATTCCGAAGGGGGATCAATATTTCATTCTTGTTACCATCTCTTACCTGGATAATATTTTGTCCCGGAAACTCTAACACGGCTTCAACCGTACCAATATTTCCATGAGTTTTATCATTCACTGCAAACCCGATTATTTCGTGAAAATAAAATTTTTTATCATCCAGTTTGGGTAAAAAAGAAAGTGGAAGAAAAACTTCTGTATTGTTGATCATACCTGCTTGTTCAATGGTATTTATTCCATCCAACTTAACAATGGCATGTTTGTTTTTTATAGTAATTCCCTCAATAAAAAACGGAACGAGTTGCTGATTGATCTCAATAAAAACGGACTCTAACTTTTTATAACGCGATGCATCATCAACATCGAGCGCAATAACAATTTCACCCTTTACGCCATGAAGTTTACTTACGTGACCCAGCTTGAAACAATCTTGTTTATCCATATAGTCACTTCGAGCTTGTCGAGAAGCAAAAAGCAGTCCCGCTTGAGCAGGACTGCTTCTATTTTATTTAATATTCAAAGGAATTACGCTTGTGGAGCTTCTGTTGGGGCTTGTGCTTCAGCAGCAGCAGGTGCTTCGGGGGCAGCTTCAGCTACAGGCGCTTTAGCAGCGGCTTTTGCGGCAGCAGCTTCAGCCTCAGCGGCAGCCTGAGCAGCTACTTTAGCCGAAATCTTTGCAGCTTTGGCTTCTTTGGCGGCAGCTTCCAATTCAACTCTCTTGTTGTAAGCAGCTTTCTTTGAATCGCTAAGACTGTTAACAGTACTTGCGATCTTGGCTTCTTTATCCGCTAACCATTTAGTGAATTTTGCTTCAGCCTGTTCAAGGGTTAACGCTTTTTTCGCAACTCCGCGCAACAGGTGGTCTTTATACATTACACCTTTGTGCGAAAGGATCGCTTTAGCGGTATCCGTTGGCTGTACGCCCTTTTGGATCCAATAAAGTGCTCTTTCGAAGTTGAAATCAATAGTTGCCGGATTTGTTCTTGGATTGTACGTACCTAACTTTTCGATGAATTTTCCATCACGAGGTGCACGACCATCGGCTACGATCAGGTGAAAAAATACCTGGTCTTTCTTTCCATGTCTTGTTAATCTGATTTTTGTAGGCATTGTTTTATAAGTTTTTGTTAAAAAGGACTGCGAATATCGTGAAAAAATGTGAAACAGCAAGTAAAAAGGCACAGCTTTTCTTTAATAGCGTAAAATTGGTAAATCTCGATTCAAACTATATCTTTGTGCCCCTGTTTTGGAAAGAAGCGAAATTTAATATAAACTCTTAATTTTTAAATAATTATGCAGAATAAAGGAGCGATCAGGCTATTTGCGATTTTATTGGCACTCGCCTGTATTTACTATTTGTTGTTTACATATATAACACGAGGTGTTGAAAATGAAGCCAAACAATACGCCCGGCAATATGTTGAGCGTGCTGATGTAGTTAACGCCGCAAAAATATATGCCGGTGCTGATCCGGTTAAGATACCTTATTTTATTGATTCGGTTTATGCTGCCAGGGAAGAAAGTTACCTGGATTCAATAAAAAAGAAACCCGTATACAATATAGGTATCACTAAGTTTACTTATGAAGCCTGTAAAGAGCAGGAGATCAACCTTGGTCTTGACCTGCGCGGTGGGATGAACGTAACACTGGAGATATCGGTTGCCGACATCATTCGCCAGATGTCCAATAACAGTCCTGATAAAACATTTAACCAGGCACTTGCCGAAGCGCAAAAGCAAATGGGTAAATCGGACAAGAATTTCGTTACCCTGTTTGGTGAAAATTTCAAGCGTATAGATCCTAATGCACACCTTGCGGCCAATTTTCAAACCATTGAGCTGAAAGGTAAAATTGACTACAATAGCAGCGATGAAAAGGTATTGGCATTTATCCAGGATCGTGTACAGGAAGCAATTGAAACATCGGAAAAAACATTAAGGGCGCGTATTGATAAATTCGGGGTCGCTCAACCTAACATCCAGAAGCTGGAAGCATCGGGACGTATTTTAGTTGAGTTGCCCGGAGTTAAGGATAAAGAGCGTGTTCGTAAACTGTTACAGGGAACAGCGAACCTTGAGTTTTGGGAAACTTATGATAATAAGGACATTTATCCTTTACTGAATGACGCGAATAAGCGTTTGAAAGAGATACTATCACCGGTTGATACAACAGAAAAGGCTCAAACAGATTCAACTGTTGCCAAGCTTGATACTGCAAAGGTAAAGGCGCCGCAGGCAACCATGCTCGCGCAGGATTCGGCTAAAGCCACTTCCTTATCACAACAGTTAAAAGGTAAGCCGGACTCCGCAAAAACTATGACCGGTTCTGCATCAAGCGATACTTCAATGCAGCGAATGACTAAAGAGAATCCTTTGTTCTATGTATTTCGTCCTTCAATGAACCAGGACCCTAAAACTCAGCAGTATTACATGGCGGAAGGACCTGTTGTAGGATATGCGCTTGTAAGTGATACAGGGAAAGTCAACGACTACCTGAAAAATGAAAAAATAAGAAAAATATTTCCTCCCAAAGCCAAATTTTTGTGGACGTTCAAACCTGTAGATGCTGAAGGCACTACTATGCAATTAGTAGCTATAAAAGTAAATAGCAGGGATGGTAAAGCTCCGCTATACGGGGATATTATAACTGATGCCCGTAAACAATTTGAACAGCAGGGTTCGGGCACACCTCAGATTGCGATGAGCATGACCAATGAGGCCGCACAGATATGGAAGCGTCTTACAAAAGAGAATATCGGAAAAAGTATAGCCATTGTTCTGGATAACAGCGTTTACTCATTTCCCACTGTACAGGGAGAGATCGGAGGAGGTACTTCTACCATAACCGGTAATTTCAGTGTGAAAGAGGCAGATGACCTGATCAACGTATTAAAGGCGGGTAAACTTCCTGCCCCTGCGCGAATTGTCGCCGAAGATACTGTTGGTCCTACCTTAGGTCAGGAAGCGATCAGTTCAGGTTTGAAATCATTTGTTATCGCTTTATTGATAGTGCTCGTGTTTATGGGCTTTTATTACAGTAAGGCCGGATGGGTGGCGGATGTTGCGCTATTTGCTAACGTATTCTTTGTAATGGGTATCCTGGCCTCCATGGGTGCTGTATTAACACTTCCGGGTATTGCGGGTATAGTTCTTACCATTGGTATGTCCGTTGATGCCAACATCCTTATTTTTGAGCGTATACGTGAAGAACTCGCAAGCGGGAAAGGAACAGGACTCGCAATTAAAGAGGGTTTCAAAAATGCCATGTCTTCCATCATAGACTCGAACGTAACCACATTGTTGTTGGGTATTATCCTGTTTGTTTTTGGTTCAGGTCCCATCCAGGGCTTTGCTACAACACTTATAATCGGTATTCTTACCTCGTTGTTTTCAGCGATATTTATTACCCGTTTAATATTTGATAGTTTGTTGAAACGCAATTCGGAAATACCATTTTCAAATAAGTACACCGCTAATGTTTTAAAAAATATCAATATCGATTTCGTTGGCAAACGTAAATTGTATTATCTCTTTTCGGGAACAATAATTTTATTGGGTGTTATTTTCTATATCAAACACGGTGGTTTTAAACTCGGGGTTGACTTTAAAGGAGGGCGTACTTATGTGGTTCGTCTTGCTGAAGAGAAGGAAACACAGCAGGTGCGTGAGGCCTTAACAGGCGCTTTCGGGACTGCTCCTGAAGTTAAAACATACGGAGAAGGTTCGCAATTGAAAATAACCACAGCTTACCTTATTGATGATAATGACGCGAATTCTGAGGCGAAAGTGGAGGAGAAGCTGAAAGAAGGCTTAGGTAAACTCAATGTGAAGTATGAAATAATGAGTTCAACGAAAGTTGGAGAAACTGTATCACGCGATATTAAAAGTAAAGCCGTTTGGGCTGTGTTATTCTCTTGCCTGATCATGTTCATATTCATCTTTATCCGGTTTAAAAAATGGCAATATGGTTTAGGTGCGGTAGCGGCGTTATTCCACGACGTACTTATTGTATTATCCTGCTATACGATTTTTGACGGCTTGCTTCCCTTTGACCTGGAGATCGACCAGCATTTTATCGCAGCCATCCTTACGGTAATGAGTTATTCGATGACCGATACAGTGGTTGTATTTGACAGGATACGTGAATATCTTACAGATAAAAACAAAACCGACCTTGTAGGAGATGAAAAGAATACTGTTATCAATTACGCGCTGAACGGTACTCTTAGCCGTACTATTCTTACGTCCCTAACTATTTTCTTCGTGTTGTTAGCCATCTTTATTTTTGGTGGTACAACAATTAAAGGATTCTCCTTCGCATTATTAATAGGTATCGTAATCGGTACTTATTCTTCAATTTGTATCGCTACGCCGATAGTAATTGATTTTGACAGGAAGAAAAAAGATGAGGTGAAGTAGCCTCACACCCTGCCCTCTCCAAAGGAGAGGGTGCCAGCACTCAAAAGGGGCTGTCTCAAAAGGGCAGCCTCTTTTTTGATTATGGTTTAAGCAAAAAAAGTAAGTAATGTCGGTTATGCCACCGCCCATTTTTTGAGATTGTGGGCTAAAACGAGTAGTCCAGTTTCAATTTGCACCCTGCTATTACCTCTTAAGGTAAATCTACGGAAGCCTTTGTTGTTTTTCCTGACTTGTCCGGTAAAAATTTCGTAAAAAATAAAT